>NZ_JBYSWU010000003.1:0-258622 GCF_058781505.1 Paraburkholderia sp. FW306-2-2C-D06C
GGGGACTTCCTGCGGGGCGGAAAACCCGGGGGGCGGCCCGGCGTTTTCTTGTGAGGCGGTGCGAAGACCGGTATTTTAGCGTCTTTTGCACACGGAACGGGCATTTGGCCGCATTCCGGGCGCTATAATTCGGCGCACGCATAATTCAAATCCGAATGCGCCAGCGGGTGCTTGATGACCTGGTGCCGACTTCCCTTCGTTGCGGCGCGTTTGGCGCCAACGCGTTTCGCCTCATGCTCGCTCGCCTGTCAGACCTCGATCGCCGTGCCTTCCGTCAGGGCGCGCGCGACTATTCGCCCACGCTGATGGCGATTTTTTCCTGGGGCCTCGTGACCGGCATTGCGATGAGCAAGTCCGTGCTCACACTGCCGCAGGCGCTGACCATGTCGCTGCTGTGCTACGCCGGCTCGTCGCAACTGGCGGTGCTGCCGCTGCTGGCGGCCAGGCTGCCGGTGTGGACCGTGCTGCTCACGGCCGCGATGGTCAATACGCGTTTCGTGATCTTCAGCGTCGGTCTCGCGCCGCATTTCTCCTATCTGCCGATGTGGCGGCGCATCGTGCTCGGCTATTTCAACGGCGATGTGATCTACCTGCTGTTCCAGAAGAAAAGCTTCCCGACCGGTTACGTGCCGGGCAAGGAGGCCTATTTCTGGGGCATGGCGTTCTGCAGCTGGCTGTCGTGGCAGGTGTCCTCGATCGTCGGCATTCTGCTGGCGAGCCTGATTCCGGACACCTGGGGGCTTGCGCTGGCGGGCACGCTGGCGCTGCTGCCGATCATGGTGTCGGCGATCGCGACGCGCTCGACGCTGGCTGCGGTCAGCATCGCCGGCATCGTTTCGCTGCTGGCCTTCGACCTGCCTTACCGGCTCGCGCTGCCGCTGGCGGTGATCGCGGCGATCATCGCGGGCAGTGCGGCCGATCTGATGGCTGAGCACGCCGACTTGCGCCGCATCCGCAACAGCGCGGGAGATTCCCCATGACGTCCACGCAGATCTGGCTGGCCATTTTCGGCATGACCTTCGTCACCGCGGTGACACGCGCGATGTTTCTAATCGGCGGCGAGCGAACCGTGTTGCCGGAGCGCGTGCAAAGGATGTTGCGCTACGCGCCGGCCGCGGCGCTCGCCGCCGTCGTGCTGCCCGACGTGCTGACCACTCCCGAGGGCCTGTCTTTCGCGCCGTCGAATCACGAGTTTTACGCGACGCTGTCCGGTCTCGTGTGGTTTTTGTGGCGCCGCACCATGCTTGGCACGATCGTCGTCGGGATGGTCGTATTTACGCTCATGCGGCTCTTCATGTAATTGAGCAGGCTTGAAATGCTGCGTTGCGGCATGTGTGTGGCATCTTTCGAATACGGGACATTCGCCGAGTTGCGGGTTAGAAGGCAACGTGGATCAGTTAAAATGCACTTTTCCGGGATAACCGCGCCGGTGCATAGCGCGAGAGCCGCGGCGCATGCCGCCGGCGCCCGATTCAGCGGAGCCGCTGCTGTGCCGAAGCGCTGGAGTTCTGTTTTGCGCTGTGCGTCAGTGCGCCGTCCGTCACCGCCTTCTCATCAACTCGCACATACACGCCCATGAACAAGGTATTGCGTCTCTCCGATCTGATCGCCGAAGGCAAGCTATCCGGCAAACGCGTGTTCATCCGCGCCGATCTGAACGTGCCGCAGGACGACCAAGGCAACATTACCGAAGACACCCGTATCCGCGCCTCCGTGCCGGCTATCAAGGCCGCGCTGGACGCCGGCGCCGCCGTGATGGTCACCTCGCACCTGGGCCGTCCGACCGAAGGCGATTTCAAGCCGGAAGACTCGCTCGCCCCGGTCGCCAGGCGCCTCGCCGAGTTGCTCGGACGCGACGTGCCGCTGGTCGCGAACTGGGTGGAAAACGGCGTGAACGTGGTGCCGGGCCAGGTCGTGCTGCTGGAAAACTGCCGCGTCAACAAGGGCGAAAAGAAGGATTCCGACGAGCTCGCGCAAAAAATGGCGAAGCTCTGCGACGTCTACGTGAACGACGCATTCGGCACCGCGCACCGCGCCGAAGCCACCACCCACGGCATCGCCAGATACGCGCCCGTCGCGTGCGCCGGCCCGCTGCTGGCCGCTGAACTCGAAGCGCTCGGCAAGGCGTTGGGCTCGCCGAAGCGCCCGCTGGTGGCGATCGTCGCCGGCTCGAAGGTGTCGACCAAGCTGACCATCCTGAAGTCGCTGGCCGAGAAGGTCGATCAGCTGATCGTCGGCGGCGGCATCGCCAATACGTTCATGCTGGCCGCGGGCCTGAAGATCGGCAAGTCGCTCGCCGAAGCGGATCTGGTGAACGAAGCCAAGGCCATCATCGACGCAGCGAAAGCGCGCGGCGCCTCGGTGCCGATTCCGACCGACGTGGTCACGGCCAAGGCGTTTTCGCCGACCGCCAAGGCTGAAATCAAGGCCGTCGCCGACGTTCAAGACGACGACATGATCCTCGACATTGGACCGGAAACGGCCAAGGTCCTCGCCGCACAACTGGAAAAAGCCGGCACGATCGTGTGGAACGGCCCGGTCGGCGTGTTCGAATTCGATCAGTTCGGCAACGGCACGAAGACGCTGGCTGACGCGATCGCCCGGTCGTCGGCGTTCTCGATTGCAGGCGGCGGCGATACGCTCGCAGCGATCGCCAAGTACGGCATCCACGACAAGGTCAGCTACATCTCGACGGGCGGCGGCGCCTTCCTCGAATTCCTCGAGGGCAAGAAGCTGCCGGCGGTCGAAGTTCTGGAATCGCGGGCTTAACGTGGCGACGCGCTCCCCAACGGCAAAGTCTGCAAAGGCGCGCGGCGGCAAGTCGCCGCGCAACAACGCGGCAGCGACGGCAGGGGAGCGCGCAGCGCGCTCCGCCACTAAGCCGGCCACGCTGGCCGCTGTTATCCAGCAAGAAGAATCCGGGTCGCCCCGCGCGCTCGCGGAGTTGACCACTGCCGGCGAGGCGGCGGAATTGTCCGGTGGACAAGCCGCCGCTCAATCCGCCCCGTCGCAGGCAGAACTCCCGGACGGCGAGGTCGTGCTCGCCTCCCCACCGGCGCCCCCCGTGCCGGTGTCGAACACCGCTTCACCCCATAAAGCGACGCTGGTTTCAACCGGCGCGCAGCCCCTGGCAGCATCCTTCGGTGCGCAGCCTCCGCATCCGACTCGCAGCGCTCTTTCCAGCGATCCTATCCAGACGAGGAGACTCATGCATCGCGCCACCAAGATTGTCGCTACCATCGGACCGGCTTCCAGCACGCCGGAAATCCTCCTGCAAATGATTCAGGCAGGACTGGACGTGGTGCGGCTCAATTTCTCGCACGGCACCGCCGATGACCACCGCCAGCGCGCCGAATTCGTGCGCGAAGCGGCCCGCCAGGCCGGCCGCGAAGTCGCCATCATGGCCGACCTGCAAGGCCCGAAGATCCGGGTCGGCAAATTCGAAAACGGCAAGACCACGCTGATCGCGGGCAACCCGTTCATCCTCGACGCAGACTGCGAACTCGGCAACGATGATCGCGTCGGCCTCGACTACAAAGACCTGCCGCGCGACCTGAAACCGGGCGACGTGCTGTTGCTCAACGACGGCCTGATCGTGCTGAACGTGGTCCGCGTGCTCGGCAGCGAGATTCACACGACCGTGAAGATCGGCGGCGAACTGTCGAACAACAAGGGCATCAACCGCCAGGGCGGCGGCCTGACGGCGCCGGCGCTGACCGCGAAAGACATGGAAGACATCCGCACCGCGATGTCGATCGGCGTGGATTTTGTCGCGGTATCGTTTCCGAAGAACGCGACCGACATGGAAATGGCCCGCCAGCTCGCGAATATCGCGGGCGCGCCATACGGCATCAAGCCGAAGATGATCGCGAAGATCGAGCGTGCGGAAGCGATTCCGGCGCTGCAAGGTATCCTCGACGCGTCGGACGGCATCATGGTCGCGCGCGGCGATCTGGCTGTGGAAGTGGGGAATGCCGCAGTCCCCGCGCTGCAAAAGCGCATGATCCGGATGGCGCGCGAATCGAACAAGTTCGTGATTACCGCGACCCAGATGATGGAGTCGATGATTTACGCGCCGGTGCCGACCCGCGCCGAAGTGTCGGACGTCGCCAACGCCGTGCTCGACGGCACGGACGCGGTGATGCTGTCGGCGGAATCGGCGGCGGGCAAGTACCCGGTGCAGACCATCGAAACGATGGCGGCGATCTGTCTCGAAGCCGAGAAGTCGGAAGAGTCGGAACTGGACAAGGATTTCCTCGACCGCACGTTCACCCGGATCGACCAGTCGATCGCGATGGGCGCGCTCTTCACGGCCTATCACCTGGGCGCGAAGGCGATCGTCGCGTTGACCGAATCCGGTTCGACCGCACTGTGGATGTCGCGCCACTCGACCCACGTGCCGATTTTCGCGCTCACGCCGCGGGTCGGCAGCGAACGGGCCATGGCGCTGTACCGCAACGTGACCTCGCTGCATCTGGACACCAACACCGACCGCGACACCGCGTTGCAACAGGCGTTGGAAACCGTGGTCCGCAAGGGTTACGCGGCGCGCGGCGACATGGTGGTGCTGACCGTCGGCGAGCCGATGGGGCAGGCCGGCGGCACGAACACGCTGAAAATCGTACGGGTCGGTGAACCGTATTGATTACGCAGCAACCATCTTGCATGGGATCGGAGTAAGCGCTATGGGACCAGAGTAAGCGCTAAAGCGCTAACTCTGGTCGACACAGGGGACTGCACGATCGGCACAGGCTTGATCGAGCGAAGCAGGCTGCATCGCCCCGCGAGAGGCGGCGCACAGACTCCGGGCGCGCGTGCGGCGAATGCACGCCGGGTGCTTTAGGGAATGTGTGAGCGGGTAGGTGGTTTGCTTCGCGATAAAATCGCCCAAAAGATGCCGGCGGTACAGAATTCTTTTCAATCTAAGGAGTTACAGCATGCCTCTCGTATCAATGCGTCAACTGCTGGACCATGCTGCCGAAAATGGCTACGGCCTGCCGGCATTCAACGTGAACAACCTGGAGCAGGTGCAGGCGATCATGGCGGCGGCCGACAAGGTCAACGCCCCGGTCATCATGCAAGCTTCGGCCGGCGCGCGTAAGTACGCGGGCGAGCCGTTCCTGCGCCACCTGATCGAAGCAGCGGTCGAGTCGTATCCGCATATTCCGGTCGTGATGCACCAGGACCACGGCCAGTCGCCGGCAGTCTGTATGGCGGCGATCCGCAGCGGCTTCACCAGCGTGATGATGGACGGTTCGCTCGAAGCCGACGGCAAGACGGTCGCTTCGTACGAATACAACGTCGAGGTGTCGCGCAAGGTGGTTGAAGCGGCGCATTCGATCGGCATCACGGTGGAAGCGGAACTGGGCGTGCTCGGTTCGCTGGAAACCATGAAGGGCGACAAGGAAGACGGCCACGGCGCGGAAGGCACGATGACCCGCGAGCAACTGCTGACCGATCCGGAGCAGGCTGCGGACTTCGTCAAGCTGACCCAGTGCGACGCTCTGGCGATCGCCATCGGCACCTCGCACGGCGCGTACAAATTCAGCAAGAAGCCGACGGGCGACATTCTGTCGATCCAGCGCATCAAGGAAATTCACCAGCGCATTCCGAACACCCATCTGGTGATGCACGGTTCGTCGTCGGTGCCGCAGGAGCTGCTCGCGGAAATCCGCGAATTCGGCGGCGACATGAAGGAAACTTACGGCGTGCCGGTTTCAGAGATTCAGGAAGGTATCAGGAACGGCGTGCGCAAGGTCAACATCGACACCGACCTGCGTCTGGCGATCACCGGCGCGATCCGCCGCTACATGGCGACGAATCCGGGCAAGTTCGACCCGCGCGATTACCTGAAGCCGGCGCGTGAAGCCGCGATGAAGATCTGTATCGAGCGCTATACGCAATTCGGCTGCGAAGGCCAGGCCGGCAAGATCAAGCCGGTTTCGCTTGATAAAATCGCGGAGAAGTACAAGTCGGGCGAGTTCGCGCAAGTCGTCCGCTAAGCTGTCAATAAGCTCTGCGCCTGGCCGTTCGGCCAGGTTGTCGTTAGATCGCCGTTCCCGCATCATCCGGGGAACGGCGTTTCCCTTTTGTTCCGGTCACACTTTTTGCCTCACTTTTAGCGAACCACGACGATGTCTACCCTTTACGAATCCACGCTCCGCTCGCTGCCGCTGCTCGGCCGCGGTAAAGTCCGCGACAACTATGCGGTGGGCAACGACCAGTTGCTGATCGTCACGACCGACCGTCTGTCGGCGTTCGACGTCATCATGGGCGAGCCGATTCCGAATAAGGGCCGCGTGCTGAACCAGATGGCCAACTTCTGGTTCGACAAGCTCCAGCACATCGTGCCGAATCACCTGACGGGCGTCGCGCCCGAATCCGTGGTGGCGGCAGATGAAGTCGAGCAGGTGAAGGGCCGCGCCGTAGTGGTGAAGCGCCTCGAGCCGATTCTCGTCGAAGCGGTGGTGCGCGGTTATCTGGCCGGCAGCGGCTGGAAAGACTATCAGGCAACCGGTGCGGTTTGCGGCGTGGAGTTGCCGCCGGGGCTGCAAAATGCGCAAAAGCTGCCCGAGCCGATTTTCACGCCGGCAGCCAAGGCCGAAATGGGCCACCACGACGAAAACATCACCTACAACGAGATGGAACGCCGCATCGGCACCGAACTGTCGGCCACGATCCGCGACATCTCGATCAAGCTGTACAAGGAAGCGGCTGACTATGCGGCCACGCGCGGCATCATCATCGCGGATACGAAATTCGAGTTCGGCTTGGACAATCACGGCAAGCTGTACCTGATGGACGAAGCGCTGACCGCCGATTCGTCGCGCTTCTGGCCGGCGGATCAGTACCAGGTCGGCACCAACCCGCCGTCGTTCGACAAGCAGTTCGTGCGCGACTGGCTGGAAACCCAGCCGTGGAAGAAGGAACCGCCCGCACCGAAGCTGCCGGACGACGTCGTCACGAAGACGGGCGAGAAGTATCAGGAAGCGCTCGAACGCCTGACCGGGCAGAAGCTCGCTTAATCCCGGTTATCGCGCCGCTCGAGAGACAAGGAAGCCGTAAGATGAGTGAAGTCCAGACCGCCCATACGCATAGCGCACCCGTTGTCGGCGTGCTGATGGGGTCCAGTTCCGATTGGGAAGTGATGAAGAACGCCGTGGCGATCCTGCAGGAATTCGGCGTGCCGTACGAGGCGAAGGTCGTGTCCGCGCACCGGATGCCCGACGAGATGTTTGCGTATGCGCAGAGCGCGCGCGAGCGCGGCATTCGCGCGATCATCGCGGGCGCGGGCGGCGCCGCGCATCTGCCGGGCATGCTGGCCGCCAAGACCACGGTGCCGGTGCTTGGCGTGCCGGTGGCGAGCAAGTATCTGAAGGGTGTGGATTCGCTGCATTCGATCGTGCAGATGCCCAAGGGCGTGCCGGTTGCGACGTTTGCGATCGGCGAAGCGGGCGCGGCGAATGCGGCGCTGTTCGCGGTGTCGATCCTGAGCGGCACGAGCGCCGAGTATGCAGAGAAACTGGCAGCGTTCCGCGTGCGCCAGAACGAAGCGGCCCACGCGATGGTGCTGCCTGCGCTGTAAGCGCAAAGGCTGATTGCTCTTTTAGACGTCCCCATGTCTGACCCCCGGCCGGGCGCGCGTGCACGAATTGCACGAATGCATGCGCACCCGGCCGCGACCAACCACTAAGATGAACCCAGACAACACACCGGTTTCACCGATTCTGCCCGGCGCATGGCTTGGCATGGTCGGTGGCGGCCAGCTCGGCCGCATGTTCTGCTTTGCCGCCCAGGCGATGGGCTATCGCGTCGCCGTGCTCGACCCGGACGAAAACAGTCCGGCGGGCGCCGTCGCCGACCGCCATCTGCGCGCGTCTTACGACGACGAAGCGTCGCTTACCGAACTCGCGCGGCTGTGCGCGGCGGTGTCGACCGAATTCGAGAACGTGCCGGCTGCGAGCCTCGACTTTCTCGCGAAGACCACCTTCGTCAGCCCGGCTGGCCGTTGCGTCGCGGTGGCGCAGGACCGGATCGCCGAGAAGCGCTTTATTGCGTCGTCGGGCGTGACGGTGGCGCCGCACGTGGTGATCGAATCGTCGGATGCGCTTGCCGCGCTCGACGATGCGAAGCTCGAGACCGTGCTGCCCGGCATCCTCAAAACCGCGCGCCTCGGCTACGACGGAAAAGGCCAGATTCGTGTGCGCAACGCCGAGGAAGTGCGCGAGGCGCATGCGTCGCTGGCGGGCGTGCCGTGCGTGCTGGAAAAGCGCTTGCCGCTGAAATTCGAAGTGTCCGCGCTGATTGCGCGCGCGTCGAGCGGCGCGTCGGTGGTGTATCCGCTCGCGCAGAACACGCATCGCGAGGGTGTGCTGTCGCACACCATCGTTCCCGCGCCGGATGCGAGCCCGACGCTGGTTGCCCAGGCGCAGCAAGCCGCGCTGCAAATCGCCGACAAGCTCGGCTATGTGGGCGTGTTGTGCGTCGAGTTCTTCATTCTGGAAGACGGTTCGCTGGTGGCCAACGAAATGGCGCCGCGTCCGCACAATTCCGGCCACTACACCGTCGATGCCTGCGCGACCAGCCAGTTCGAACAGCAGGTGCGCGCGATGACCGGCATGCCGCTCGGCGACACACGTCAGCATTCGCCGACGGTGATGCTGAACATTCTCGGCGACGTCTGGTTCCCGGACGGCCCGAAGCGCGCGGCGGTCACGCCGCCGTGGCACGAAGTGGCGGCGATGCCGGCGGCGCGATTGCATCTGTACGGCAAGGAGGAAGCGCGTTGCGGCCGCAAGATGGGTCACGTGAACTTCACCGCCGCGACGCTCGAGGAAGCCCGCACGTCCGCTCGCGATTGCGCGCGGCTCCTGCACATCCTCAGGAGCTGACGCGAGCGCCATGCCGGATCAAACCAAACCCTCCGAGGGCGCTGTGAGCGCTGCGCAGATCGAGCACGCGGCAGCGTTGCTGGATGCCGGCGAGCTGGTCGCGTTTCCGACTGAGACCGTCTATGGTCTGGGCGGCGACGCCGAGAGTCCGGAAGCGGTCGCGCGCATATACGCGGCGAAGGGGCGGCCGGCGAATCATCCGGTGATCGTGCATCTGGCGCCGCAGGGCGATCCGCACTACTGGGTCGAGCATTTGCCTGCCGAGGCGCAGCGCCTGATCGACGCGTTCTGGCCGGGGCCGCTGACGTTGATTCTGAAGCGCGCCGCGAGGATTCCGGCGGCGGTGAGCGGCGGACAGGATTCGGTGGGGTTGCGGTGTCCGTCGCATCCGGTTGCGCAAGCTTTGCTGGAGGCGTTCAGCGCGTTGCGCGGCGGGCATGGTGGTGTGGCTGCGCCGTCGGCGAATCGTTTTGGCCATGTCAGTCCGACTACGGCGCAGCATGTGCGGGACGAGTTTGGCGGCGCGATTCATGTGCTGGACGGTGGCGCGTCGGATGTCGGGATTGAGTCCACGATTCTGGATTTATCGCGGGGGTTTCCGGCGCTGCTGAGGCCCGGGCGGGTGACGCCGCAAGACATTGCCGATGTGCTCGGCGAGGCGCCGCGATTGGCCGATGGTTCGGATGCGACCGCGCCGCGGGCTTCCGGGACGTTGAAGGCGCACTATGCGCCGCAGACGCCGTTGGCTTTGCTGCCGTTCGATGCGCTTGAGCCTTTGCTCGCTGCGCGGCAGAGCGGCGAACGCGTGGCGTTGGTGGCGCGGGTTTCTCGCGCTGGGCGGTGGGTGGATGCGGATGGCGTGCATTTCATTGCCGCGCCTGAGGATCCGCATGTTTATGCGCGCGAGTTGTATGGCTTGCTGCGCGCGCTGGATCGAGCGAACGTGACACGGATTCTGATCGAGAAGCTGCCGGATACGATCGAGTGGATCGCCGTCAATGATCGGCTCGGGAGAGCGGCGGCTGCTTTTGAAGCGCAAAGTTGAGGTTTTTTGCGCGTAACGCCTAGCCGGGTTGTTTGCCTGCGGCGTTGGTTTTTATTGATTCTTTTTGCCTTCGCGGCGCTTTGGGTTGTGCGCCGTAGACCGACAGTCCATCGCGCCGCTGTGCGGGCAAAAAAGCAAAAACGCCCAGCCAACCAGATAGCCGGGCGTCCCGCGAAACAAAAACCTCACCGCCGCGTAGCGGCAAAAACCAAACTATTTCCCAAGCCCGCTAGCAGCGACCTGCGACTGCACATACTGTGCAAAAAGCGCGTGCACATGCGTAGTCGGGTGCACCGTATCAGCAAACATATAAGTCTGGTCAGCGCCCGCGACCGTCAAAGTTTGCGGTGAGCAGAACAACGACGAAGCAAACGCCGTCGGATCAGGTTCGCCGAACTTGGCCGCGGCCGTCGCCATCGCGGTCAGATTGCAGGCCGTGTCCGTGTTCGTCACGGTAAAGCCGCTGGCCGACGCATTGGCCATCAGCTTGTCCTGCCACGTGAACACATCGATCGGAATGACTTTGCTGTAAATGCCGGCCTGCTGCAACGCACCGAAAAACGCGGCGTTGTAGACCTGCGTGATGCCCGTGATCAAAGCCGGTGCCTGTGCGCCCAAAGTCTTGACCTCCAGCAGCGCCAACGGCGTCGAGCCGATATCCGGCACATTCGACACCACCACATGGGTCGCGCCGCTCTGCAAGATCACGCCGACCTGTTGAGCCAACGCAGCCGCCACCGGCCCAAGCGTCTTGAGCGTTTCCGTTTGCACCGCCAGCTGGCTGTTCATGCCGCCCGCGATGTCCGTCGTGATCGCGGTCGCCAGCGCCGGGAGTTGCGTGAAGATGTCGTTCGCGCCGCCGTTCACCAGCACCAGCTGATTCGAATTGAAGCTGCCGTGCGCGCTCAGATAGTTCTGCACCTGCGTGACAATCGGCACCGTGGTGGCCTGCGCGTAACTCGGCTGGCCAGCCGGCGCATGACCCGGACCGTTCGGGTCCACCACACGCGCGCCGCCCTGCGCATAGCCAAAACCGGAAGTGTTCACGAGCGGCTGGCCAAAGCCGCCGAGCGCCGCCGCCGTCAGCGTGTCGCCATAGTACTCGGCAACCTTTTGCGTCCACACTTCGCCAGGGTTGGTCGTGAAACGGCCGCCGCCGAAGCTCGCCTGAATCACCGGCGCATACGTGCCGGCATCCGACAAGCTGTCGCCGAACGACACGACCTGCAATTTCACACCGCCAGCAGGCGTGCTGCTGCTCGAGCTGTTGTTATCGCTGCTGCCGCCGCAAGCCGCGAGCAGCGCAAACGCGGCACTGGCGATAGCGATCTGCGTGACGCGTACGAAACTGCGCTTCTTCGATGCTGTTTGTTTCATGTTGACTGCATCTCCTCGTATGTTTGGCCCTTGTGCCATGTGCTGCAGGCAGCGCCCGCCGCGTCGGCGGCGTGGCGACAGCTTACAGAATCTTCTACGGCTTGCGCGACGTTCGAAACGCGGCCGTATTGTTCTCATTGATGCTGGTTTCTTTGCCCGATACCGCAGACCTGGCGGCGCGGCGCGCGTGATAATCCGCAGCCCATGCGGGCGGCGCGAACAGCGCGCGCAATTTATTGCGCCAGCCACGCACGGCTTGCTGCATCAGTGCGAGCGCGGCGTTGCAGAGCGTGTCGCGCCAGCTATAGAGCCGCGCGCCGGGGCGCGTGCGCCGCAGGTGCCGCGCCTCCCAGCCGATGCATGCGAGAAAGACTGGCGCCATGGCGAGCAGCAGCAATTCGGCATCGAATTGCATCGGGTCTTCCTCCGTGGTCCCTGGCCGCTGCGCTTGCCGTAGCGGACGTTGTCGTTATCGTTTGATTGGGCCACGCCCGCGCGGCCGTAACCGGCGCGCAGCTCATGCACCGCGCATTGCGTTTTCCGCGCGCCCTTCAAACACTGCCCGACAGCGTACACGCTCGGACGCGTTGCCGCGTGCGGCTTCGCTAGAAGGAATCCTCAATGGGCTCCGCGCTTGTGCGGGTTTTTCCTGGGCTTGCTGCGCGTCGGGTCAGCGGCTTCCGCAAGCGGTTGCGTGAAACCCTGAGCGGGGCCCTGATACACCCATTCGAGCAACGCGTCGTGCGCGGCGCGCGCGGCTTCCGAATGCGAGTCGTTGATCAGGCTGACGACGACATAGCTGTTGCCGTCCGCCGACGCGACATAGCCCGCGATCGCCCGCACGTCGCGCAGCGTGCCGGTCTTGATGTGCGCGTTGCCGCCCGCGCCCTGGTTGGTCAAGCGGTTGCGCATCGTGCCGTCGACGCCCGCGATCGGCAGCGACTCGACGAATACCTGAGCCACCGGGCTCGCGTTGGCCCGCTGCAGCAGATCGGCGAGCGCGAGCGCGGTGACGTGCTCGTCGCGCGACAGGCCCGAGCCGTTGTCGAGCGTCAGGTACTCCATGTTGATCGCGTCGCGGCGCAGGAATGCCTGGATCGCGCGCGCCGATTTGGCCGGCGTGGCGGGCGGCTGTTCTTCCATCGCGCCGATCGTCAGGAACAGGTTGCGCGCCATCGTGTTGTTGCTGAACTTGTTGATGTCGCGAACGATGTCGGACAGCATCGGCCCCTGGTGCGTCGCGATCAGGCGCGCGCCGGTGGGCACCTGGCCTTCGCGGGTTGCGCCGCTGAAGGTGCCGCCGGTTTGCTGCCACAGCGCGAGGAAGCCGCCCGCGAAGAACGCGGAGTGATCGAGCACGGCAACGTTGATCGTGCGCGGGCCGCAGCGCACCGAGTAGTCGCCGTTGAACGACGCCACCACCGTGCCATTCGGCTGCGGCGTGACGCTCGGCGAGACGGAGGCCGCGTCGCCGCGGCAGGGGCCGTTGACCGCGCGCATCTGATTGTCGATCTGCAATTGCGCGAGCGCGGGCAGCACGTCGATCGCGACGCTGCCGTCCGGCGACGGCGTCAGCGTGAACGACAGCGATTTGAACGCATACAGCAGAGGATCGGGGCCGACGTTGTACGGCGCGGTGGTGTCGTCGTCGAAGGGCGGCAGGTCGCGCGTCGAGGCGTCGAAGTAGCGTTTGTCGAGCACCAGCGCGCCGTCGAGGCCAGTGATACCCGCCTTGTGGATCTTCTGCACCAGATCGATCAGTTCTTCGGGCACGAGCTTCGGATCGCCGGTGCCCTGAATGTACAGATTGCCGTGCAGCACGCCGTTGCCGTCCACCGTGCCGTCCGCGTAGGCGCTGGTGCGCCAGCGATAGTCCGGGCCGAGTATCGACAGGCCGGAGTAGGTGGTGACGAGTTTCATCGTCGAGGCGGGCATCATCGGCTTACCGGCGTTCAGCGCGACGATCGGCGTGCGGTCGCCGACCTTTTCGACCACCACGCTGATCGACGACAACGGCACGTGAGCGCGCTGCAAGCCGGCCATCACGGATTGCGGCAGAACCGTGCTGACGTTGACGCTTGGATGCTTCGCCTTGACGCGGGCCTGAGCGGACAGTGGCAGCGCCGTGCCGCAGGCGAGTGCGGCGCAGGCGAGCAGCAACGCCGCCGTGCGCGCCGCGAACCGGCGTGGCGTGGGACCGGCAGTGGCACAACGGAGCGGGCGCGGCGCCACATGGCGTGCGAGAGAAGACAGGAAAGCGTGCGTCATGGACGGGCGAAAAAGCAGGATTTCAGGGCGTAGAGCACGGGCATTCATTCAGCCGCGCGACGCAAAGCGCCCATTGTAGAGACATGCCGTGAGGCTGCGGTGAAAAAGCGTCGTGCGACGCGCACCTCGGGGGCGGGCGCTAGAATGCGGCATCAATGAATGTTTCAGGACCGTACTGCCATGCGCATTTTGCTAGTCGAAGACGACCGGATGATTGCCGAGGGCGTGCGCAAAGCGCTACGCGGCGAAGGCTTCGCGGTCGACTGGGTGGAAGACGGCGAGGCGGCGCTGAGCGCGGCGGCCAGCCAACCTTACGATCTGGTGCTGCTCGACCTCGGCCTGCCCAAACGTGACGGCCTCGACGTGCTGCGTACGCTGCGCGCGCGCGGCCATGCGCTGCCGGTGCTGATCGTCACCGCGCGCGACGCGGTCGCCGATCGCGTCAAAGGCCTCGATGCCGGCGCCGACGATTACCTCGTCAAACCTTTCGATCTCGACGAACTCGGCGCCCGCATGCGCGCGCTGATTCGCCGGCAATCGGGCCGCAGCGATTCGACGATCCGCCACGGCAATCTGACGCTCGATCCGGCCTCGCATCAGGTCACGCTCGACGGCGCGCCGGTCGCGTTGTCCGCGCGTGAATTCGCGCTGCTCGAAGCGCTGCTCGCACGGCCGGGCGCGGTGCTCTCGAAGAGCCAGCTCGAAGAAAAGATGTACGGCTGGGGTGAGGAAATCGGCAGCAATACCGTCGAGGTCTACATTCACGCGCTGCGCAAGAAACTCGGCGCGGATCTGATCCGCAACGTGCGCGGTCTCGGCTACATGATCGCGAAGGACGCCTGAGCCGATGCGTTCGATTCGCCGTCAATTGTTGTTCTGGCTGCTGGCGCTGGTGCTGCTCGGCGTCGGCATTGCGGGTTGGCTGATTTACCGGCAGGCGCTCGCCGAAGCCAACGAACTGTTCGATTACCAGCTGGAGCAGATCGCCGCGGCGCTGCCGTCGGAACCATTCTCGCAAGTGCTCGGTTCGCGCGACACCGGCGACGAAGGCATCGTGCTGCAAATCTGGAATCGCAACGGCGTGCTGATGTACTACTCGCGTCCGCGTGCGCCGCTTGCGCCGCGTGCCGAACTCGGCTTTTCCACCGAGCATACCGACCGTGGGGATTGGCGCGTGTACGGCGCAATCGTCGGCGATAACGTCGTGCAGCTGGCGCAGCCGGTGTCCGTGCGCAACCGGCTGGCGGCGAATGTCGCGCTGCGCACCTTATGGCCGCTGATCGTGTTGCTGCCGCTGATGGGCCTTGCGGTGTGGATGATCGTCGGGCGCGGGCTCCGGCCGCTGCGGCGCGTGACGAGCGCGCTCGACGCGCGTCGCCCGGAAGCGTTGGATCCGTTGCCCGATCAGGGCCTGCCGCTCGAAGTGCAGCCGCTCGTGCGCGCTCTGAACGGCCTGCTCGAGCGGCTCGCCACCGCGCTCGACATTCAGAAAGCTTTTGTCGCCGATGCCGCGCACGAACTGCGCACGCCGCTCGCCGCCGTGCAGATTCAATCGCAACTGGTGGCGCGCGCGAAAGACGATACGGCGCGCAATGAAGCGCTCACCGATCTGCAAGCCGGCGTCACGCGCGCGACGCGTCTTGCCGAACAGTTGCTGGCGCTCGCGCGTTCGGAGCCGGACGGTCTGACCGTCAGCGACGCGATCGATCTGCGCGCGCTGCTGCGTGACTGTGTCGCGGCTTACGCGCCGCTTGCGCAGAATCGTGGCGTCGATCTCGGCATCGAGGCGAGCGAGGCGGCCAGGGTGACCGGCGACGCCGACGCGCTGCGTGTGATGTTCAACAACCTCGTGGACAACGCGACCAAGTACACGCCGCGCAGCGGCCGTGTCGACGTCAGCCTGCATGTGGAAGACGGGCACCCGGTGGTGCGGATCGCCGACAGCGGGCCGGGCATCGAGCCGTCCGAACGCGATCGCGTGTTCGATCGCTTCTATCGCGCCGGCGCCGGCGCGAACCGCGTGCGCACCGACGTGGCGGGCACCGGCCTCGGCCTCGCGATCGTGCGCCGCATCGCCACGCAACATCACGCGGCGGTGACGCTCGACGAATCGCGGGCGGGCGGATTGCAGGTCACCGTTCGCTTCTGAACGTGCAGCTTCCTGTAGGGAAAGAGGCTTAAAACAGCCTTAAAACCGGGCTAAATCAGGGCTCAAGCGATCTGGCGCTGCTTAAGACTCTTTTAAGCGATGCCACGTACGCTTCGTGACATCCAGAAGCCTCTCTCTCCCAGTCAGGAGTACACGATGAACGCGAAAACCTTGTCCCGTAGCGCTATAGCAGTAGCGCTCGCCGTTGCGTTGTCCGCCGGTTATGTGGCGGGACATCGCGACGTTCCCGCGCCGCAGGTCATCACGCCGGCGCAAGCCGCGATGATGCCCGCCGAAGCCGCCGCGAAAACAGGCATTCCCGATTTCTCCGGGTTGGTCGAAACCTACGGCCCGGCCGTCGTCAACATCAGCGCGAAGCATGTGGTCAAGCAGGCCGCGCTGCGTGGCAACGGCGGCGGTAACGGGGGCGGCGGCAATCAGTTGCCGATCGATCCGAGCGATCCTTTCTACCAGTTCTACAAGCACTTCTTCGGCGGCGTGCCGGGCATGCAGGGCGGCGACGGCGGCGATGCGCCGGATCAGCCGAGCGCGAGCCTGGGCTCGGGATTCATTGTCAGCAATGACGGCTATATCCTGACCAATGCGCACGTGGTGGACGGCGCGAACGTCGTGACCGTGCGGCTGACCGACAAGCGCGAATTCCGCGCCAAGGTGATCGGCGCCGACAAGCAGTCGGACGTCGCCGTATTGAAGATCGACGCGAGCAACCTGCCGACCGTGAAGATCGGCGACCCGCGTCAAAGCAAGGTCGGGCAGTGGGTGGTCGCGATCGGCTCGCCTTACGGTTTCGATAACACCGTGACCTCGGGCATCATCAGCGCGAAGTCGCGCTCGCTGCCTAACGAAAATTACACGCCGTTCATCCAGACCGACGTGCCGGTCAATCCGGGCAACTCGGGTGGTCCGCTGTTCAATCTGCAAGGCGAAGTTATCGGCATCAACTCGATGATCTACTCGCAGACCGGCGGCTTCCAGGGCCTTTCGTTCGCGATCCCGATCAATGAGGCGATCAAGGTCAAGGACGATATCGTCAAGACCGGCCACGTGAGCCGCGGACGGCTCGGCGTCGCGGTGCAGGGCATGAACCAGACGCTCGCCGATTCGTTCGGGATGCAGAAGCCGCAAGGCGCGCTCGTCAGTTCGGTCGATCCGGGCGGTCCGGCCGCCAAGGCCGGCTTGCAGCCGGGCGACGTGATCCTGTCGGTGAACGGCGAGCCGGTGGGCGACTCGACGGATCTGCCGTCGCAGGTCGCGGGTCTCGCGCCGGGCAGCTCGGCCACCGTGCAGGTGTGGCGCGACAAGGCCACCAGGGATCTGAAGGTGACCATCGGCTCGCTGTCGGATGCGAAGCTCGCCTCGGACAAGGCCGATCAGCCGGCGCAGTTGCAAGGCCGTCTCGGCGTGGCAGTGCGGCCGCTCACGCCGGAAGAGAAGAACGGCGCGTCGGTGTCGCACGGTCTGCTGGTGCAGCAATCGGGCGGGGCGGCTGAAAGCGCCGGCATCCAGCCGGGCGACGTGATTCTCGCGGTCAACGGCCGTCCGGTGACGAGCGTCGATCAGCTGAAGCAGATGATCGCCGGCGCCGGCAACAGCATCGCGTTGCTGATCCAGCGCGACAATGCGCAGATCTTTGTGCCGGTCGATCTTGGCTGATTTTTGACCTGACTTTGGCCTGCTTTTGGTCTGATGGTTGGTCGAAGTTTTGGCCCGGTTTCTGGCCAATTCTCTGACCAATTCGCCAAGGTTCATGAAGTAACGCTTGCCGGTCTGTTGCACTTACTGCCGACAGACCGGCTTTCTTTTACCGCTTCGGGCGCCATCGAAAATCTCGCCGAGCGCCACCCGGCGCGGCGAAGCAGCGGTTTGAGCGCGATGCGACCAGCTTGTTGGCATGCAGGTTGCGTCTTCTGAGTCAATCCGGCCCTCTCCAGAGGGACCGGATGGCGAGAACCTTAAAGGGAGCGAACCGATGAAAACCCAACGCAATCAGCGAAGGATCGTAGCCGCTGCGGTGTGCGCAGCGCTCACGCTCGGTCTGGCGGGCGGCGCTTATGCGCAGCAGGCGAGCGAAGTGGCAGGCGGCACGACCACCGATGAAACTAGCGCCGGCAACGCCAACGGTGGCGGCCTGCCGCAAATTCAGCAGCAGGGCGACGTATCGTTCGTGTCGGGCGGCGTCGGTCTCGACGAATCGAAGGCGTTGCAGCAGGCGCAAAACCAGTGGCCGCTGTCGTTGCGTTTTACGGGCCCCGGCTCCGACTATCTCGCCGACGTCCACGTGCGGGTGGTCGATGCCCATAACGGCGAGGTGCTGAGCGCCACGTCGCGCGGACCGTACATGCTGGTCAAGCTGCGCCCGGGCCGCTACACCGTTCACGCGCAATACAAGGATCGCGACCAGTCGAGGGCGGTGACGGTCCCTGCCAAAGGCAGCGCCAAGGCTGCGTTCTACTGGAATATCCAGTAATCGCCTGGTTTTCCTGACCTTTTGCCGTGCGGATCGTCCGGCAAAGCGCAGGAAGGCCGCGCAATCGGCCGGAGTTTGGCTGATAATGAAGCCGCGGGTGCGCCCCGCGGCTTTTTTTGTTTGCACGACCACACATCATCACGGAGCCGAGACATGAGCGATGCCTTGACACCTCACGGAAGCCCAAGCCCGGGCGCCGGCGCAAGCTCGGGCGGGCACACCGTCGTCATTACCGGCAACCACCACCGGGTTCGTGTGATTCACGGCGGCGTCACGATGGCCGACACGCAAGCAGCCTTGACGCTCGCCGAAACCGGTCTGCCAGACGTGTTCTATTTTCCGCGCGCCGACGTGAACATGGCGCGGCTCGAACGGTCCACGCATACTTCGCATTGCCCGTTCAAGGGCCATGCTTCGTACTTTCATTTGCGCACCGAAGACGGCCTGATCGAAAACGCCGTGTGGACCTATGAGACACCGCTCGAAGCGGTGCAACAGATCAAAGGGTATCTCGCGTTTTACGCATCGCGCGTCGACCGTATCGATCAGACATCCTGATCCCGCAGTCGCGCGTTCATCGGGGAGGCTGTCATGGAACTGAACGACGCGTTGAGAATTCCGCTCGCGCCTTCCGACGTTTGGGACGCGTTGCAGGATCTCGCTTTGTTACGTGCCAGCCTCGACAACTGCGAGTCGTTCACGCGGCTTGGCCGCGGCGAATATGCGTTGACCCTGACCGTGCCGCTTGGACCTTTGCGCGCGCGTTACGAAGCGCGCGCGCATGTCGCCGGCCAGGACTCCGGGCCGGCGGAGGCGCAGCGCCGCACCATCAACTTCAAGGCTCGCGCCGAGGGCATCGGCTCGCTGCGCGGACAGATCGAAGTCAGGCTGCGTGCGGAAGATGCCGCGCTCGGCATCGGCAGGGAGCGCGGCACGCGGATCGATTACACGATCTGGGCGACGTCGTCCGGGCCGCTCGCCGAGCTGCCGGCGCGGCAGCTCGAAAACGCGCTGCATCGTCTCGCTGACGACTTTTTCACCGAATTCGGCGCGGTTGTCCGGGCCAAGCATGGGCAAGGGCCGAACCGCGCGCGCGGTTCGTCGGCGCGTCGTCAGCACGTCTTTCTACGGCCGATCAATCTCAGCGGCATCACGCGGCGTCCGCGCCCGCCCGAGCATGGCAATACGCTGACCGGGCGCGCCGCCAGCGCCTCGCACGGGGTTTCGCATCGCGAGCCCAATCCGCATGCGGTCCCTTACTGGGCGTGGGCGGCGATGATTTTTCTGGTCGCGCTGCTGCTGTATGTCGCGCGCTGGGTCAGCGAGCACTGACGGCGCGGCTTGGCGCGGATCGACTCAACTCGCCGACGCGCTGCTGCCGCTCCGCTGCCGTGTTGCCGTCGTGCCGCTGCCTTGTTGCTGTCGCGCCGGCGCGACTACGAAATCCCGGTGACTCGCTACGAAACGCTGTTGGCTGCGTGGGGCCTTTGCGGCCCCCGCAGGCTCTCACGCGTCTCCATATACGCGTTCATACGCCGCGAAACTCGCGCCGCCACGCGGACGGCGAAGTGCGGAACGCCTCCGCGAAATGCTGCCGCAACGAGGCCGTCGAGCCAAAGCCCGCGATTCCCGCAATGGCTTCGATCGACTTGTCCGAGCTTTCGAGCAATTGCTGCGCGCGGGCGAGCCGTTGCGACAGCAGCCACGCGCCGACGGTCGTGCCGGTGGCGAGACGGAAGCGCCGCGTGAAGGTGCGGCGGCTCATCAGCGCGCGCTCGGCGAGCGAGTCGAGCGTGTGCGGCGCGTCCAGATTTCCGCTGACCCAATCGAGCAGGCCCGACAACCGGTCGCCGCGCACGTTCGGCGGCACAGGCTGCTCGATGTATTGCGCCTGGCCACCCTGCCGATGCGGCGGGACCACGAGTCGGCGCGCCACATGGTTCGCCGCCTGCGCGCCGCACATCTTGCGCAGCACGTGCAGACAGCAGTCGAGTCCGGCGGCAGTGCCCGCCGAGGTCAGCACGTTGCCGTCGTCGACGTAGAGCACGTCGGGGTCGAGGCGCACGCGCGGATAGCGGCGCGCGAAATCGTCGGCCCATGCCCAGTGGGTGGTCGCTGGCCGCTCGTCGAGAATGCCGGCGGCGGCCAGCACGAACGCGCCCAGACACAAGCCGACCAGCTGCGCGCCACGTGCATGCGCGGCCCGCAGTGCATCGAGCAGGGCCGCGGGGGGCGCTTCGTCCGGATCGCGCCAGCTCGGCACGATGATCGTCTGGGCGTCAGCGAGCGCTTCGAGCCCATGCGTGACGGCGATCGAGAAGCCGGCGGTGGTGGTCAGCGCGCCCGTCTCAGCCGCGCACACGCGAAAATCGAAGTCGGGCAAGCCGCCGCCGCTGCGGTCCTCGCCGAAGACGACGCAAGGCACTGAAAGATGGAACGGGCTGATGCGGTTGAACGCAACCACCGCGACGATGTGGCGAGGCGCGGCGGCCGCGTCGGCTGATAAAGAGATCGGTGCCGTCATCTGCCATCCCATGAAATTCAACGATGGCCCGATTCTAGCGAATCTTGTCATTTGGGTCACTTTCCGTAAGACTGCGGCAAGCGAACAATGCAGTCATCGCCGCTGCCTGTTCAGCGCCCATCCCGGGCCACGCAGCGCGAGCCTTATCTGACAGGAGTCTTGCCATGACCACACCACGCCGCGCGCTGATCGTCATCGACGTGCAGAACGAATACGTGACGGGCGATCTGCCGATCGAATACCCGGATGTGCGAACCTCGCTCGCCAACATCGGCCGCGCGATGGATGCGGCGCGTGCCGCCGGCGTGCCGGTGGTGGTCGCGCAGAACTTCGCGCCGGCCACCTCGCCGCTGTTCGCGCGCGGCAGCGACGGCGCGGAGCTGCATCCGCTGGTGGGCACGCGCGCTCGCGATCACTACGTGGAGAAGTCGCTGCCGAGCGCCTTCACCGGGACCGATCTGGCTGACTGGCTCGCCGCGCAGCAGATCGACACGCTGACAGTAGTCGGCTACATGACGCACAACTGCGACGCCTCGACCATCAATCACGCGTTGCACATGGGCCTCGCGGTCGAATTCCTGCACGACGCGACGGGCTCTGTGCCGTACGAAAACAGTGCGGGCTTTGCGAGCGCGCAGGACATTCATCGGGTATTCAGCGTCGTGCTGCAGTCGCGCTTCGCGGCGGTGGCAAGCACGGAGCAATGGATCGCGGCAGTGAAGGGCGGGACGCCGCTCGAACGCAGCAATATCTACGCTTCGAACCAGAAGGCGCGCGCCAGCCAGGCGGCGGTGTGAAGCGGTGGCGGCGTGAAGCCGTAACTCATCCTATAGCGGCACCCACATAGCGGCACGCGCAGGCACGCGTAAACGGCGGCGGGCGGGTTGCGTGAATGCACACCCGCCCGCCGCCTGGAATCCGCCGTATCTATCTAGGTAGCTGACCGATCGGAGCGCCGCGCCGCATGGTCCTTGCGCAGCGCCGGGCTCAGCCGCAGCGCGTCGAACATCCCTTCGACCATCTGCTCCGCATGCGCGGCGAAATCGGTGGCGTCCGGCAGGAACAGCATGTCGCGCAGCGCACCGCTGACGAACGCATGCACCATCGACGCCGCCAGCTTCGTGTCGAGGTCGGCCGGCATTTGCCCTTTGGCGATTGCATTGCGCAGACCGGTTTCGATTTTCGTGAGCCCTTCGCGCATGTTGGTCTGATATCGGGCCATCACCGGGCCCATATCTTCGACGAACTCGCATTTCAGAAACAGGATGTCGAACACGCGCCGGCGGCGCGGGTCGTTCGTGGTGTCGCGCAGACAGACCGTGCAGATTTCCATCAGGCGTCCGAGCGGGTCGGGCTCATTCGGGTCTTGCGCGGCGGCCTTGAGTTCGTCCAGCGGCAGCAGCACGCGGTCGAACATCTCGGTAAACAGATCGCCTTTGTGCGCGAAATGCCAATAAATCGCGCCGCGCGTGACACCGGCGGCTTGCGCAATGTCGGCCAGCGACGTGCGCGATACACCCTTCTCGAAGAATACCCGTTCGGCCGCGTCGAGAATGCTGTTGCGCGTCTCCTGCGCCTCTTCCTTGGTTCTTCTGACCATATTGGTGTGATCTTTCGTGATTGTGGGGTTTTCCCGAGCGGTTTTAAGTGCGCTCAATGACAATCTGTCTTTAGTTAACCGTTTTGTGAGTCGATCTTGCAGGCCCTCGCCCACAAGAGACGCAAACGCACTTTTACATGCATTCGTGAATGTATATATAATAGCATCCCACGATCGGATAGCCCAAGCCGTGACGACCAGTTAATATCCGTCACTGTTGCCTTTCAAAACGCTCTTATGCCGTGCCCGGACGGGCGGCGTCGTGCGGCATTTCCCCGGTATGGCGCATTTCTCTCAGGATGCCCCTGCAGGTTCGGTTTGCATCCATGGGTTTCCGGTCAGGCGTCGCAAGACGCATGTTGCGCTGTCGTCTCCGGGGTAGGGATGCGCGCACTTTTTCATTCTCAGTCATTGACAGAGGTCGCTCCATGCGCGTCGAACGGGTTCCATTCCGCTTAATCTGTGCCGCGACGGCTGCCGTATTGCTGGCAGCGTGCGGACCAAAACAATCGGCCCCGCCGCAACAAACGCCCGAAGTGGGCATCGTTACCGTCCAGCCGACGACGGTGCCCGTCGTCACTGAATTGCCCGGCCGCACCAGTGCGTTCCTCGTCGCGCAGGTGCGCGCACGGGTCGACGGCATCGTGCTGCGCCGCGAGTTCACCGAAGGCAGCCAGGTCAAGGCCGGCCAGCGTCTGTACAAGATCGATCCGGCGCCGTACATCGCGACGTTGAACAACGCGAAGGCGACGCTTGCCAAGGCGCAGGCCAACCTCGTGTCGACCACCGCGCAAGCGAACCGCTACAAGGTGCTGGTCGCGGCCAACGCGGTCAGCAAGCAGGACTACGACAACGCGGTCGCCGCGCAAGGCCAGGCAGCGGCTGACGTAGCCGCCGGCAAGGCCGCGGTCGACACGGCGCAGATCAACCTCGGCTATACGGATGTCGTCTCGCCGGTGACGGGCCAAGTCGGCATCTCTCAGGTAACGCCGGGCGCGTATGTGCAAGCGAGCGCGGCCACGCTGATGTCGACGGTCCAGCAACTCGACCCGGTTTATGTCGACCTCACGCAATCGAGCCTCGACGGCCTCAAGCTGCGCCGCCAGGTGCAGGAAGGCCGCCTGAAGACGAACGGGCCGGACGCCGCGAAGGTCACGCTGATTCTTGAAGACGGCCGCACCTACCCGGAGAAGGGCAAGCTGCAGTTCACCGACGTCACGGTCGACCAGGGCACCGGTTCGGTCACGATCCGCGCGATCTTCCAGAACAAGGACCACGTGCTGTTGCCGGGCATGTTCGTGCGCGCGCGCATCGACGAAGGCGTGAACGACCGCGCGATCGTCGTGCCGCAAACGGGCATTACGCATGATCCGAAGGGCCAGCCTACTGCGTTCGTGGTCGGTCAGGACGACAAGGTCGCCGTGCGCCAGCTGGTCACGTCGTCGACGTACGGTCCGAACTGGGTGGTCGAAAGCGGCCTGAACCCGGGTGACCGCGTGATCGTGCTCGGTACCGACAAGGTGCGTCCGGGTATGGCGGTCAAGACGGTTCCGGCGCAACTGCCTGCATCCGGCACTGCGGCTGAAGGTGCGCCGGCGGCAAGCGGCGCCCAGCCGGCCTCCGCTGCATCGGCCGCGCAATAACAGGGAGCCTGTTACATGGCAAAGTTCTTTATTGATCGCCCGATTTTTGCATGGGTGATCGCCATCATTCTGATGCTCGCGGGCATCGCGTCGATCTTCAGCTTGCCGATCGCGCAATACCCGACCATCGCTCCGCCGGGGGTGCAGATCAGCGCCGTCTATCCGGGCGCGTCGGCGAAGACGGTGGAAGACACCGTCACGCAGGTGATCGAGCAGCAGATGAGCGGCCTCGACCACCTGCTGTACCTGTCGTCCACCTCGGACGACTCCGGTACGGCGACCATCACGCTGACGTTCGCGGCCGGCACGAATCCGGACATCGCCCAGGTGCAGGTGCAGAACAAGCTGCAGCTCGCCACGCCGCTTCTGCCGACAATCGTGCAGCAGCAAGGGATCAACGTCACCAAGTCGAGCAGCAGCTTCCTGCTCGTGCTGGCGTTCACTTCCGAAGACGGCAGCATGAACAGGACCGACCTCGCGAACTACGTGGCGTCGAACGTCAAGGACTCGATCAGCCGTCTCGACGGCGTGGGCACCGTGACGCTGTTCGGCACGCAGTACGCGATGCGGATCTGGCTCGACCCGGTGAAGCTGAACAACTTCGGTCTGACGCCGGTCGATGTCCAGACCGCGCTGCAGGCGCAGAACGTGCAGGTGGCGGGCGGCTCGCTCGGCGGCACGCCTTCGGTGCCGGGCCAGATGCTGCAGGCGACCATTACCGAGGCGACGCTGCTCAATACGCCTGCGCAGTTCGGCAACGTGCTGCTGAAGGTGAACCAGGACGGCTCGCAGGTGCGCATCAAGGACGTCGCGCGCATCGAGCTGGGCGGTGAAAACTACAACTTCGACACGCACTACAACGGTCAGCCGACCGCCGGTCTCGGCATTCAGCTCGCGACGGGCGCCAATGCGCTGCAGACCGCGAAGAACGTGAAGGCGAAGATCGACGAGCTGTCGAAGTATTTCCCGCACGGCCTCGTCGTGAAGTACCCGTATGACACGACGCCGTTCGTGCGCCTGTCGATCGAAGAAGTGGTGAAGACGCTGCTCGAAGGTATCGTGCTCGTGTTCCTCGTGATGTACCTGTTCCTGCAGAACCTGCGCGCGACGCTGATTCCGACGATCGCCGTGCCGGTAGTGCTGCTGGGTACGTTTGCGGTCATGAGCGTGGTGGGTTTCTCGATCAACACGCTGTCGATGTTCGGTCTCGTGCTGGCCATCGGCCTGCTGGTGGACGATGCGATCGTGGTGGTGGAGAACGTCGAGCGGGTGATGGCCGAAGAGGGGTTGTCGCCACGCGACGCAACCCGCAAGGCGATGGGCCAGATCACCGGTGCGCTGATCGGCGTGGCGCTGGTGCTGTCGGCGGTGTTCGTGCCGGTCGCGTTCTCGAGCGGCTCGGTCGGGGCGATCTACCGGCAGTTCTCGCTGACGATCGTGGCGGCGATGGTGCTGTCGGTGCTGGTCGCGTTGATTCTCACGCCGGCGCTGTGCGCGACGATCCTCAAGCCGATCCCGCAGGGTCATCACGAAGAGAAGAAGGGTTTCTTCGGCTGGTTCAACCGGACTTTCGAAACGAGCCGCGACAAGTATCACTCCGGCGTGCATCACGTGATCAAGCGCTCGGGCCGCTGGCTCATCATCTACCTGGTGGTGATCGTCGCGGTGGGCATGCTGTTCGTGCGGCTGCCGAAGTCGTTCCTGCCGGATGAAGACCAGGGGATCATGTTCGTGATGGTGCAAACGCCGGCCGGCTCGACGCAGGAGCGCACGGCGCACGCCCTCAAGGACGTATCGGACTACGTGCTGACGCAGGAAAAGGACATCGTCGAATCGGCGTTCACAGTGAACGGCTTCAGCTTCGCGGGCCGTGGTCAGAATGCCGGTCTCGTGTTCGTGAAGCTGAAGGACTACGCGCACCGCCAGCACGCGAACCAGAAGGTGCAGGCGCTGATCGGCCGGATGTTCATGCACTTCTCGTCGTACAAGGATGCGCTGGTGTATCCGGTGAATCCGCCGTCCATTCCGGAACTGGGTACGGCGTCGGGCTTCGACTTCGAGTTGCAGGACCGTAGCGGTCTGGGCCACGCGAAGCTGATGGAGGCGCGCAACATGCTGCTCGGCATGGCGGCGAAGGATCCGTCGCTGGCGCTCGTGCGTCCGAACGGCCTGAACGATACGCCGCAGTTCAAGATCTCGATCGATCACGAAAAGGCGGCTGCGCTGGGTGTGTCGCTGTCGGCGATCGACCAGACGTTCTCGATCGCGTGGGCCTCGCAGTACATCAACAACTTCCTCGATACCGACGGCCGGATCAAGAAGGTGTACGTGCAGGGCGACGCGCCGTTCCGGATGAATCCGGAGGACCTGAGCAACTGGTACGTGCGCAACACCGCAGGCGGGATGGCGCCGCTCAGTTCGTTCGCTTCAGGCATCTGGACCTACGGTTCGCCGAAGCTCGAACGCTACAACGGCATTTCCGCGGTCGAAATCCAGGGTGCCGCTGCCGCTGGCAAGAGTACCGGCCAGGCGATGTCGGCCATGGAAGCGATCGCGGCGAAGCTGCCCGCGGGTATCGGCTACGAATGGACGGGTCTGTCGCTGCAGGAACGCCAGTCCGGTTCGCAGGCGCCGATTCTGTACGGCATCTCGATCCTCGTCGTGTTCCTGTGTCTCGCCGCGCTGTATGAAAGCTGGTCGATCCCGTTCTCGGTGATCATGGTGGTGCCGCTCGGCGTGCTGGGTGCATTGCTCGCCGCCACGCTGCGCGGGCTCGAGAACGACGTGTTCTTCCAGGTGGGTCTGCTGACCACGGTGGGGCTGTCGGCGAAGAACGCGATCCTGATCGTGGAATTCGCCCGCGAGCTGCAGCAGAGCGAAGGCATGGGGCCGATCGAGGCCGCGCTGGAAGCGGCGCGCCTGCGGTTGCGCCCGATCCTGATGACCTCGCTCGCGTTCATTCTCGGTGTGATGCCGCTCGCGATCAGTAACGGTGCGGGTTCGGCCAGCCAGCACGCGATCGGTACCGGCGTGATCGGCGGGATGTTGACGGCGACCTTCCTCGCGATTTTCATGATCCCGATGTTCTTCGTCGTGATCCGCGCGAAATTCGGCGGTGAGAAGGAAGACCCGGATGCGGCGCTCGCACATTACAACCAGCACCATCCGCATGATCCGCAGGGTGGCGGGTCGGCTGGTGAAGGCTCGGGCAAGGACGGACATTGAGATGCAAAAACACTCTTTGATTGCAGTGGCGGTCGCGTTCCTCGCCGCGGGTTGCACGATGGCGCCGAAGTACGAGCGTCCGGCCGCGCCCGTGCCGGGGGCCTTCCCGGCCGGCGGCGTGTACGAAACGCAGCCGGGCGCGACCCAGCCGGGCGGGGGGCGGCCGGGTGCAACGGGCGCCGCGCGCAGCGCGAATGGTCAGACGGCGGCCGATATCGGCTGGCGTGATTTCTTCGTCGACGCGCGTTTGCAGCGGCTGATCGAAATCGCGCTGAAGAACAACCGCGATCTGCGCGTGTCGGTGCTGAATATTCAGGCGTCGCAGGCGCAGTATCAGATCACCCGCGCGGCGCTGTTCCCGACGCTCAACGCGGCGGCGTCGCAAACCAGACAGCGCACGCCGAAAGATCTGACGTCGACTGGCCTGACGATCTCCAACTCCTACTCGGTCGGTCTGAACGCCTCGTGGGAAATCGACTTCTTCGGGCGGATCCAGAGCCTGAAGGACCAGGCGTTGGCTCAGTACCTGGCCACTGCTCAGGCGCGCAAGGCGGCGGAAATCTCGCTGGTGTCGCAGGTGGCGAATCAGTACCTGACGGTGCTCGAACTCGACGATCTGCTGAAAGTCACGCAGGGCACGCTGAAGACCGCACAGGAGTCGTACCGGATCACCAAGCTGCAGTTCGATACCGGCACCGGTTCGGAACTCGATTTGCGGCAGTCGCAAACGGTGGTCGAGCAGGCCAACGCGAACCTGCAGTCGCAGGCGCGTCTGCGGGCTCAGGCTGAGAATGCGCTGGTGCTGCTGATCGGCGAGCCGTTGCCGGCCGATCTGCCGCCGGGCTCGACGCTCGACAACCAGAATCTCCTCACGGATATTCCGGCGGGCTTGCCGTCCGATCTGCTGACTCGTCGGCCGGACATCGCCGAAGCCGAGGAGAATCTGCTCGCGGCCAACGCGAACATCGGAGCGGCACGTGCGGCGTTCTTCCCGAAGGTCTCGCTGACCGGCAGTTTCGGCACGCTCAGCCCCACGCTCGGCGGTCTGTTCAAGCCGGGTTCGGCGGCGTGGAGCTTCGCGCCGTCGATCACGCTGCCGATCTTCGAAGGCGGCCAGAACAAGGCCAATCTCGATCTCGCCCACGTGCAGAAGAACATCCAGATCGCCACGTACGAAAAGGCAATCCAGACGGCCTTCCGCGAAGTGGCGGACGGACTGGCGGCACGCGGCACGTACGATCAGCAGATCCAGGCGCTGGAGCGCAATACCTTTGCCGAACAGCGCCGGCTGGATCTGTCGAATCTGCGTTATACGAACGGCGTCGACAGCTATCTGTCGGTGCTGACCGCGCAGACCGATCTGTATTCGTCGCAGCAGTTGCTGGTTACCGCGCGGATGCAGCGTCTGCAGAACCTGGTCACGCTGTATCAGGCTCTGGGCGGCGGCTGGATCGAACGGGCCGGCGAGCAGCCGCGTCCCGCCGATGCACCGGTCGATTATGGCGCGGCAAGCGCACCGGTGGCGGCTTCGGCAGCCACCGCGGGCTAAGTCTCGTAGCAGCCGGCGCGCGGGGCGGGTTTCTGTTGCAGGGAAGTCGCCTCACGCAGCCAGCAATAAAAAAAACGCCACGGCATGCCGTGGCGTTTTTGTTTGGTGCGCTGCGCTCGCTTGCACGGCTCTGGCCATCTGGCTATCGACACTCAATGCAAGTCCGCCGCCCGCAGCATCTCGTCGCGCTGCGGTTCATGGCCGCCGCGTCCGCCGAAATCATGTCCTGCCCGGCGAATTTCGCTCTTCGCTTTCTTCTCGCTCCTGACGCCGTTGAAGATCAGGTTCAGCACGACCGCCGACACCGATGCCAGCAAGATCCCGCTATGCAGGAGCGGCGACAGCGCAGGTGGCAGCTTCGAGAAAAAGTGTGGCGACACCACCGGCACCAGACCCAGACCGATGCTCACCGCGACGATGAACAGGTTGTCGTGGTTCTTCACGAAGTCGACCTTCGACAGCACCTTGATGCCGTTCGCCGCGACCATCCCGAACATCACGATGCCCGCGCCGCCGAGCACGAAGGCCGGCACCGACGCCACTACCTGCGCCATCTTCGGGAACAGACCCAGCAGCACCAGGATCACGCCGCCCATCGCGCACACAAAGCGGCTCTTCACGCCCGTCACGCCGATCAGGCCGACGTTCTGCGAGAACGAAGTATGCGGGAACGAGTTGAAGATGCCGCCGATCAGCGTGCCGAGGCCGTCGACGCGCAGGCCGCGCACCAGCGTCTTCTGATCGACCGGACGATCGACCATGTCGCCGACCGCGAGGAACATGCCGGTCGATTCGATGAAGGTCACGAACATCACGGTGACCATCGTCGCGATCGAGAGCGGATCGAAATGCGGCAGGCCGAAGTGGAACGGCATCACGAAGCCGACCCACGGTGCGTGCGTGACGCCGTCCATGTTGACGCGGCCGAGCGCCAGCGCGATCACGAAGCCCGCCACGATGCCGAGCAGCACTGAGATGTTGGCGATAAAGCCCTTGGCGAACCTGTTGATGAGCAGAATCAGCATCAGCACAACCAGCGACAGGCCCAGATAGATCGGATTGCCATAGTCAGGATTGCCGACCCCGCCGGCCGCCCAGTTGATGCCCACCCCCATCAGCGACAGGCCGATCACCGAGATCACCACGCCGACCACGACCGGCGGGAAGAAGCGCAGCAGCTTGCCGATCGCGGGCGCGAGGATGATGCCCACCACGCCCGCCGCGATCGTCGAGCCGAAGATGTCGAGAATGCCGAGTGAAGGATTGGTGCCGATCGCGACCATCGGGCCGACGGCGGCGAACGTGCAGCCCATGATGACCGGCAGACGGATGCCGAAGATCCACAGACCGAGCGTCTGAATCAGCGTGGCGATGCCGCAGGAAAAGAGATCGGCGCTGATCAGGAACGCGATCTGGTCTTTCGGCAGTTTGAGCGCCGCGCCGATAATCAGCGGCACCGCAACCGCGCCTGCGTACATCACCAGAACGTGCTGAATGCCGAGCGTGAGCAACTGGCCCGCGGGCAGCCGTTCGTCGCACGGGTGAACCGTGTTCGATTGCATATCGTCTCTCTCCACCATCTCGTTTTGGGATGGCTCCAAGGTATGCGGAACGAAAAAGTGCAACAAGACCGCTGGGGCCTATTCCGGTCTTCCCGGCGACGATATGCGTGAGGGCCATTTGAAAGCCAAAAGAAATGCGCGCGCCGCGCAAAACGGCGGCGAGCCCTATGCAGCGGTGGCACGTGGCGGCGCGCGGCGTCGCCCGACTCAATCGGATATGTGTGAGAATCAATGAGGTATATCTGGCTTTGCGCATAGTGCTGTTTTCGTGCGGCCCGCGGCGTAGCGGGGTTAACCCGCGAATCCCCGCGAATCCCCGCGAATCGCGGTTTTGCGCGAGTTCGGGCGTGCTTTCGGAGCGGGCCCGCGATGATGGAAAATGCAGCATTCCCGGCACCTTCTGCGTGCTTATTCCCCTGACCAACCTGGCGTTTTTCCGCTCATGAGTTTTCTTGGCATCGACCTCGGCACCGGCTCCCTCAAAGTAGCAATCGTCGACGAAAACGGCCGCGAGCAAGCGGCGGCGAGCGTCGCTTATGCGCTCGATACGCCGCATCCAGGTTGGGCTGAAACGTCGGTGCAAACCTGGTGGCGCGCACTGTGCGAAGCGGCGGCGCACTTGCCCGCCGGTCTGCGCCGCGAGGTTCGGGCGATCGGCTTCTCCGGACAGATGCACGGTGTCGTGTTGATCGGCGCCGATGGCGAAGCGGTGCGCCCCGCGATGCTCTGGCCCGACACGCGCGCCTTGGCGTTGCTCGATCTATGGCCCGAGCCGCAACCCAATCCGGTTGCGCCCGGCATGGCCGGTCCGTTGCTGCGCTGGATCGTGCAGCATGAACCGCAGTCCGCACATAAGACGCGTTGGGCGTTGCAACCGAAGGACTGGTTGCGCGTCGCATTGGGCGGCGTGGTTGCGACCGATCCGTCCGATGCCTGCGCGACCGCGCTCGCCGATCCCGCGGGCGGGTGGGATCGCGCGTTGCTCGAGCGGCTCGAATTGCCGCATGAATGGTTTGCGCCGTTGGCGCCCTCGTATGCGGCGGGCGGCGTGTTGTCAGAGCAGGCCGCGCAAGCGCTCGGTCTGCGCGCCGGTATCGTGCTCGCAACCGGCGCCGCCGATACGCCATGCGCGGCGCTCGGCAGCGGTCTTGCTCGCGACGGCGATGCGCTGCTCACCACCGGCACCGGCGGGCAGATCGTCGTGCTCGCCGAACACGCGCCCGGCGCGGTGAGAGGTCTGCATCGTTATCGCGCGGCGAGCGATCACTGGTATCGGATGGCGGCGATGCAAAACGTCGGCGTCGCGCTCGAACGTGTGCGCGGCTGGCTGTCGTATGAATGGGCCGATGCCTATCGGGATGCATTCAGTGATGCTGTCGGCGACACTGATACCGCCGCGGCAGGTCTCACGTTTCTGCCGTACCTCACCGGCGAGCGCACGCCCTGGCTCAATCCGGCGGCGCGTGGCGGCTGGCTCGGCCTTGCACTCGACCACACGCGCGGCACGATGATGCGGGCGGCCTTCGAAGGCGTTGCGTTCTCGTTGCGCGCCGGGCTCGATGCGATTCGTCAGAGTGGCGCGACGGTCAGCACCTTGAAGCTGGCCGGCGGCGGTTCCGTCGATGCGCGCTGGCGGCAGTTGCTCGCCGACGCGCTGAACGTCGAGTTGCATGCGGTCGATTGCCCGAACGCGGCGCCGCGCGGCGCGGCGATTCTCGGCGGCCTGGCGAGCGGCCACTGGCAGGCGGGTGATCTTGCGGGACTGGCTCCGGGCGCAACGCGTGTCGCCGGTCCGCGAGGCGATGCGGCGCTTGCCGAACGTTACGCGCGCTTTCTCGATCTCTATGGCCGCGTCGAAACCTGGTTCGGTGAAACCGGCTGTCCGCAACCGGCCGTCCGTGACTGAGCGCCCGCGAGTGGCGCTCCGCAACCGGGCCTCCGCAACCGGGCCGTCCGCAACCGGGCCTCCGCAACCGGGCCTCCGCAACCGGGCTTCCGCAACCGGGCTTCCGCAACCGGCCCTGCGCAGCCAGTCCGATGTCACGTTCAGACAATGCCGCGACGCACTTTGCAATACCATTACGGCTTTCGTGCGCTAAGTTAGCCGTGGGCACGCGCTGCCGCGTACGAGCGACAACATCCGTGCGCGACGTGGCACGCCAATTAACTGCAGCAGCCGAACCGCAACACCGGCGCGCCGCGAGATAGTCCGCCGCGACGCGCCACGCATTCACAGACTCACAGGAGCATTCACGATGAAGACCAAAGCAGCAATCGCATGGAAAGCCGGCGCCCCGTTGACGATCGAGGAAGTGGATCTGGAGGGTCCGCGCGCCGGTGAAGTGCTGATCGAAGTGAAGGCGACGGGCATCTGTCACACCGACTACTACACGCTGTCCGGCGCAGATCCGGAAGGCCTCTTCCCGGCGATTCTCGGTCACGAGGGCGCGGGCGTGATCGTCGATGTCGGTCCGGGCGTCGGCACGCTGAAGAAGGGCGATCACGTGATTCCGCTCTACACGCCGGAATGCCGCCAGTGCAAATTCTGCCTGTCGCGCAAGACCAACCTCTGCCAGGCGATCCGCGCGACGCAAGGCAAGGGTTTGATGCCCGATGCTACGTCGCGTTTCTCTCTGGATGGCAAGCCGCTGTTTCACTACATGGGCACGTCGACGTTTTCGAACTACATCGTCGTGCCGGAAATCGCGGTTGCGAAGGTGCGTGAAGACGCGCCGTTCGACAAGATCTGCTATATCGGCTGCGGCGTGACGACGGGCGTGGGCGCGGTCGTGTACTCGGCGAAGGTCGAGGCGGGCGCGAACGTGGTGGTATTCGGTCTCGGCGGCATCGGCCTGAATGTGATCCAGGGCGCGAAGATGGTCGGCGCGGACAGGATCATCGGCGTCGACATCAATCCGGGCCGCGTCGAACTCGCCAGGAAGTTCGGCATGACGCACTTCATCAACCCGAACGAAGTCGAAAACGTCGTCGATCACATCGTGCAACTCACCGATGGCGGCGCCGATTACTCGTTCGAGTGCATCGGCAATACGAAGGTGATGCGCCAGGCGCTGGAGTGCACGCACAAGGGCTGGGGCCAGTCGTTCATCATCGGCGTGGCGGCGGCGGGCGAAGAGATCAGCACGCGGCCGTTCCAGCTGGTGACCGGGCGCGAGTGGAAGGGCTCGGCGTTCGGTGGCGCGCGCGGGCGCACCGACGTGCCGAAGATCGTCGACTGGTACATGGAAGGCAAGATCAACATCGATGACTTGATCACGCACCGTCTGCCGCTCGAACGCATCAACGAGGGCTTCGATCTGATGAAGAAGGGCGAGTCGATCCGCTCCGTCGTGCTGTACTGATCCGGCTCGGAGAAGGAAGATGGCGATGCTAGAACTTTTGTCGTCGCACGCCTGCCACGGCGGCGAACAGCACATCTATCGGCACGACTCGCAGACCATCGGTCTGCCGATGCGCTTTTCAGTGTATCTGCCGCCGCAGGCCCTGCAGGCCAACGCGAACGTGCCTGCGCTGTTCTATCTCGCGGGCCTGACCTGCACGGAAGAAACCTTTCCGATCAAGGCCGGCGCGCAGCGCTTCGCGGCGCAGCACGGCATCGCTTTAGTCGCGCCGGACACGAGTCCGCGCGGCGCAGGCGTGCCGGGCGAAAGCGCGGCGTGGGACTTCGGCGTGGGCGCGGGTTTTTACGTCGATGCCACCCAGCAACCGTGGGCGAAGCACTATCGGATGTACTCGTACGTGCGGGATGAGTTGCGCGAAACGGTGCTCGCGAGTCTGCCGGTGGACGGCACGCGCCTCGGTATCTTCGGGCATTCGATGGGCGGTCACGGCGCATTGATGCTGGCGCTGCGCAACCCGGCGATCTACCGCTCGGTGTCGGCGTTCGCGCCGATCGCCGCGCCTTCACGGTGCCCTTGGGGCGTGAAGGCATTCAGCGGTTATCTGGGCGAAGACCGCGAGACGTGGAAGCAGTACGACTCGAGCGAGCTGATCGCACAGGCGTCGCACAAGTTTGCGGCAGGGATTCTGGTCGATCAGGGACTGGCGGATCAGTTTCTCGGCGAGCAGTTGAACCCCGACGTGTTCGAAGCCGCTTGCAAGGCGGCAGGGCAGCCGCTGTCGCTGCGCCGTCACGCAGGCTACGACCACGGTTACTACTTCATCTCGACCTTCATCGAAGATCACATCGCGCATCACGCGAAGGTGCTGCTCGGTTGAAATGCTGCGGAACGATAGCGACGGCATGCAAGCGTGCCGCCGCTATTTCCACGAGCTCCACGAGCGCGATTCAACGCCGCCTCAGCAAACTCCCGCCATACACTACCGCCGACAGCACAGTGATCCAGAAGCTCGTCGGCCAGTCGGTATAGAACGCCAGCGTCAGACCCAGCCACGCCTGCACCAGCGCGAACACGGCGGCGAGCACGAGACCGGTCGAGAGTCGCGTCGATATGTTTTGCGCCGCGGCGGCCGGGCCGACCATCAGCGTGAACACCAGCAGCACGCCCACGATCTGCGTACACGCGGCCACCGCCAGCGCCGCGATCGCCAGAAACAGCACCGACACCAGACGCAGCGACACACCCTTGGCTTCGGCCAATTCCGGTTGCAACGAAGCGAATAGCAGCGGCCGCATGATCGCCGCGAGCGCCAGCAAACTGACCACGCCCAGACCCGCGAGCACGCCGAGCGTCGACGCGTTCACGCCGAGCACATTGCCGAACAGGAGCGCGGTGACTTGCGTCGCGTAGGCGGTGAAGAAGTGCAGGAACAGCAAACCGAAGCCGAGCGAGAGCGACAGGATCACACCGATCGCCACATCGCGTCCGGCGAGCCGCTCGCCGAGGGCGCCCATGCCGACGCCCGCGGCCAGCGTGAAGCCGATCATCCCCCAGATCGGCGAGATGCCGATCAGAACCGCACCGGTCGCGCCGGTGAAGCCGACGTGCGACAGTGCGTGACCCGCAAAGGTCTGTCCGCGCATCACCAGAAAATAGCCGACCACCCCGGACAGCAGCGCGACGATCCCCGACGCCGCGAACGCGTTCACCATGAAATCGTATTCAAACATCGTGCGTGTGTCCGTCGCGTGAGTCGTGCTGGTGTGAGTGACCATGGGCATGCGAATGCGCGAGGCCGCCGTTCTCGTCCTGTTCGTGCTCGTGATCGTGCTTTTCGACTTCGACGTCGCCCGACATCACGAAGATGCGGCCGTTCACGCGCATCACGTCGATCGGCGAACCGTACAGGCGCGACAGCACCGGTCTGGTAATCACTTCATCGACGGTGCCGAGCGCAGCGACACCGCTGCCGAGATACAGCACGCGATCGAGCGAGTTCAGCAGCGGATTCAGTTCGTGCGCTGAAAACAGCACGGCGATGCCGAGTTCCTGCTGCACGCGCCGCACCAGTTCGACCACGCTCTTCTGATGATGCGGATCGAGGCTGATCAGCGGTTCATCGAGCAGCAGCAGTTTGGGATTGCCCAGCAGGCATTGCGCAAGCAGCAAGCGCTGACGCTCGCCGCCCGACAGTTCCGACAACGGCCGCTCCGCCAGCTTGCGCCCGCCCACCAGATCCAGCACGCGCTCGACATCCGCTCGGGTTGTGCTGTCAGCATGCGGCAGACCCCAGCGGTGTCCGTCCGCGGCCATCGCGACGAAATCGCGGCCACGCACGCGACGCCCGGCAAGCGCGCTACGCGTTTGCGGCATATAGCCGATCGACGCATTGCCGCGCTCGACCGGTTGCCCCAGCACGCGAATCGCGCCGCTGACCGCCGGTACGAGGCCGAGCACGGCGCGCATCAGCGTCGTCTTGCCCGCGCCGTTCGGCCCGAGCACACCGATGAATTCGCCCTGGTTCACCACGAAGCCGGTGTCGCGCAGAATCGCGCGACCGCCGAGTTCGAGCGTCACGTGCTCGAGTTCGAGCACAGGCGCGTTGCTTCCTGCATGGCCTGATGCATTGGCAGGGGGATGGGCTGGCGCGCTGCGGCCAGTTGCATTCATTACGTTTTTCCTTTGGTGGCGGAGGCGCTCGCGCCGCCGGCGTCGCCCGCGGCCAGCGCCTTGGAGAGCGCGTCGAGCTGCGTCAGCATCCACGTCTGATAGGTCTTGCCGGCCGGTTCGGTTTCGGTGACGCTCATGGCCGGCACCTTCGATTGCTGCGCGAGCTTCAACATGCGTTTGGTCAGGGCCGCGGTTGCCTGGCTGTTATAGATCAGAACGCGCACGCGCTTTTCGCGCAGATCGCGTTCGAACGCGGCGATATCGGTCGCGCTTGCTTCAGTACTGTTCATCGTCGCCATCTGGAAGGGCAGATTGCGCATCGTCAGGCCCACCGCGTCCGACATATAGCCGAACACCGGCTCGGTCGCCGTCACCGGCACGCCCGCGTAGCGGCCGTGCAGCTCGGCGACCTTGGCGTCGATCGGTTTGAGCGAATCGAGAAACTTCGCGAGGTTCGCATCGTACGCCGACTTGTGCGCCGGGTCAGCCGCGACGAGCGCCGCGCTCACTGCGCGCGCTACCGCCGGTATGGTCGACGGTTCGTACCAGAGGTGCGGATTGTCGCCGCTTTTCTTGCCGACGAGATCGGCGGCGACGATCGTGGTGCGCTTCGCGCTCTTCGAGGCGGCCAGCAGTTTGGCCATCCACGGATCGTAGTCGGCGCCGTTGTAGACCACAAGGCTCGCATGCTGCAACGCGCGCGCGGTCTTCGGGCTGGCTTCGAACAGATGCGGGTCCTGATCCGGATTGCTGAGGATGCTGGTTACCTCGACCCGGTCGCCGCCGAGCTGCTGCACCACATCGCCGTAGAAATTTTCCGCCGCGACCACCGGGATTTTCGCCTCCGCGGCGAGCGCGCCATGACCGAGCGCCAGCGCGGCAGCGCCCGCGGCCACGTACTTCGACAGCTTCAGCGCACGGCGCGCCTCGTTCCACATCGAGCCGATTATTTTCATCGTTGTTCCCTGTTGCGTGAGAGTTGAATGAACGATCTCCGCGTATATCTGGCGCCGCAGCGGCGTGAGCCCGAGACGGTGCGAGGCGGCGTGCGCTTCGGCATGCGCGAGCCGCACGGCGTGGTGTTCTGCAATCGTCGTAGCCATCGGCGCGGACCTCCTGACGAACTGGCAAGGCTTCGAAGCGAAGCGAGTTCGAAATGATATAACGTATCTCGAATTTTTGTCAGCGTCTCGAGCAGAAAGCGGATTGGCTGTTTGCGATTTCTCGTATTAGTGTGGATCGAGGTGGATCGAGCAGGCGCGAGGCGCTGGAATCCTGCCGCGCTGCACCATCGAAATCTGGTCGCGCGCCTTGACATGACCCTGTGCGTATCCGATCATTCGATCACTAACAGAGCAATTGTTCGCGCAGTGAGCGTTCGCTCACTGCGCTTCAAGAAGCAAACCAACCGGAGACAAGCAGTGGCAGCACGATTGCAAGACAAGGTGGCCATTCTTACGGGCGCGGCAAGCGGAATCGGTGAAGCCGTGGCCCGCCGATATCTGGATGAAGGTGCGCGGGTCGTGCTCGTCGACGTGAAGCCGGCCGACAGCTTCGCGCATGAGCTGCTCGCCGCTTATGGCGACCGCGTCCTCGCGGTCAGCGCCGACGTGACGCGCCGCGACGACATCGAACGCATCGTGGCGAGCACGCTGGAGCGGTTCGGCCGGATCGATATCCTGTTCAACAACGCGGCGCTGTTCGATATGCGCCCGCTCCTCGACGAATCCTGGGACGTGTTCGACCGCCTCTTCGCGGTCAACGTGAAGGGCATGTTCTTCCTGATGCAAGCCGTCGCGCGGCAGATGGTCGAGCAGGGCCGCGGCGGCAAGATCATCAATATGTCGTCGCAAGCGGGCCGGCGCGGCGAGGCGCTGGTGTCGCACTACTGCGCGACCAAAGCCGCCGTGCTCAGCTACACGCAATCCGCCGCGCTGGCGCTCGCGCCGCACAAGATCAATGTGAACGGCATCGCGCCGGGTGTCGTCGATACGCCGATGTGGAACGAGGTCGATGCGCTCTTCGCCCGTTATGAAAACCGGCCGCTCGGCGAGAAGAAGCGTCTCGTCGGCGAAGCGGTGCCGCTCGGCCGCATGGGCGTGCCGGACGACCTGACCGGCGCCGCGCTGTTTCTCGCGTCGGCGGATGCAGACTACATCACCGCGCAAACCCTGAACGTCGACGGTGGCAACTGGATGAGTTGAGCCCGGAACATCGAACGAACCAGGAAACCACGGCAGAACAAACGCAGCACCACATAACGTACGTGAAAGGAGACAAGTCATGAAACCATCCCTCAAATCCGCGCTGAAGACGGTCGGCGCCGGCGCTGTCGCATGCGCCGCGCTGAACGCCTCGGCGGCCACGGTGACGATCGCCACGTTGAACAATCCGGACATGATCGAGCTGAAGAAGCTCTCGCCCGCTTTCGAGCAGGCGAATCCGGACATCAAGCTCAACTGGGTGATTCTCGAAGAAAACGTGCTGCGCCAGCGCGCCACCACGGACATCACGACCGGCAGCGGCCAGTTCGACGTGATGACGATCGGTGAGTACGAAACGCCGCAATGGGGCAAGCGCGGCTGGCTCACGCCGCTCACCGGACTGCCAGCCGATTACGATCTGAACGACGTCGTGAAGACGGCTCGCGACGGCCTCTCGAGCGGCGGCCAGCTGTATGCGCTGCCGTTCTACGTCGAAAGCTCGATGACGTACTACCGCAAGGACCTGTTCGCGGCTAAGGGCCTGAAGATGCCCGATCAGCCGACCTATGACCAGATCGCGCAATTCGCCGACAAGCTCACCGACAAAGCCAACGGCATGTACGGCATCTGCCTGCGCGGCAAGGCGGGCTGGGGCGAAAATATGGCGTACAGCACGACGGTGGTGAACACCTTCGGCGGGCGCTGGTTCGATGAGAAGTGGAACGCGCAGCTCACGTCGCCGGAATGGAAGAAGGCGATCACGTTCTACGTCGATCTGCTGAAAAGAGACGGTCCTCCGGGAGCGAGCTCGAACGGCTTCAACGAAAACCTCACGCTGATGTCGTCGGGCAAATGCGCGATATGGATCGACGCGACTGTGGCGGCCGGCATGCTCTATAACAAGCAGCAGTCGCAGATCGCGGACAAGGTCGGTTTCGCCGCGGCGCCGGTCGCGGTCACGCCGAAGGGTTCGCACTGGCTGTGGGCATGGGCGCTGGCGATTCCGAAGTCGTCGAAGCAGACGGAAGCGGCGAAGAAGTTCATCACGTGGGCGACTTCGAAGCAGTACATCGAACTGGTGGCGAAGGACGAGGGCTGGGCTTCGGTGCCTCCGGGCACGCGTCACTCGACGTACGCGCGTCCCGAGTACAAGCAGGCTGCACCGTTCGGCGACTTCGTGCTGAAGGCGATCGAAACGGCGGACCCGGACCATCCGACGGCGAAGCCGGTGCCGTACACCGGTGTGCAGTTCGTCGGCATTCCTGAGTTCCAGTCGTTCGGCACGGTGGTCGGACAGAGCATCTCCGGCGCGATTGCCGGACAGATGACGGTCGATCAGGCGCTGGCAGCCGGTCAGGCAACCGCCGACCGCGCGGTCAAGCAGGCTGGGTATCAGAAGTAAGCCGCTCTGCAGGCAACCCAGTCACGTGAAACGCGCCGGCTGACGCCCGTCAGCCGGCTCATGCAGCACAGCGGGCCGTCCCGCCGGATTCGCCTTGCGCGACAGCAAAACCGTGTCGCGGCAGGCAAGGCGCCGGCCCGCGCATTACCGAACAGGTGGTCAACCATGCGTCATCTGCGCCTTCCTCTCATGCATGTTCATCCTCAGACAGAAAAAGAACGCGAAGTCCGCAAGGCCAATTCCGCCCGCTGGCTAGTCTCGCCGTCGGTCGGCGTACTGGTGCTGTGGATGGCGATTCCGCTCGCGATGACGATCTGGTTTTCGTTCTCGCGCTACAACCTGTTGAACCCGGATCTCAAGGGCTTCGCCGGTTTCGACAACTACAAGTTTCTCGCCGGCGATCCGTCGTTCGGACCGTCGATCGGGCACACGCTCGAACTGATCCTCTCGGTGCTGGTGATCACCGTGGTGGGCGGCGTGCTGATGGCGATCCTGTTCGACCGCAAGTTCTACGGTCAGGGCGTGGCGCGCCTGCTCGCCATCGCGCCGTTCTTCGTGATGCCGACCGTGAGCGCGCTGATCTGGAAGAACATGATCCTGCATCCGGTGTACGGCCTGATCGCGAGCGGCATGCGCGCGCTGGGCATGCAGCCGATCGACTGGTTCGCCGACTATCCGCTGACCGCCGTGATCATGATCGTCGCGTGGCAGTGGCTGCCGTTCGCGTTCCTGATCCTGTTCACCGCGATCCAGTCGCTCGATCAGGAGCAGAAGGAAGCGGCGCGCATCGACGGCGCGGGTCCGTTCTCGATGTTCTTCTACATCACGCTGCCTCACCTGAGACGGGCGATCGCGGTGGTCGTGATGATGGAGACGATTTTCCTGCTGTCGATCTTCGCCGAAATCTATACGACCACGGGCGGCGGTCCGGGCACCGCGACCACCATTCTGTCGTACCTGATCTTTTCGCTGGGCCTGCAACAGTTCGACGTCGGTCTCGCGTCGGCAGGCGGCATTCTCGCCGTGGTGCTGGCCAATATCGTGTCGTTCTTCCTCGTGCGGATGCTCGCGAAGAACCTGAAAGGGGAGTACGAAAAATGAGCCAAGTTGCCGCTACGCCGGCGTCGGCCGCGACGCCCGCTGTGTCCGTTACCGTACCGGCCAAGTCGCCGTTCGAGGGAATTCGCCGCGGCATTCCCGGCGTGATCGCCTGGCTGGTCGCGCTGCTGCTGTTCTTCCCGATCTTCTGGATGACGATCACCGCGTTCAAGACCGAGCAGCAGGCGTATTCGTCGTCGCTGTTCTTCATCCCGACGTTCGACAGTTTTCGCGAGGTGTTCGCGCGCAGCAATTATTTTTCGTTCGCATGGAATTCGGTGATGATCTCCGCGGGCGTGACGGTGCTGTGCCTGCTTCTCGCCGTGCCGGCCGCGTACGCGATGGCGTTCTTTCCGACGCGCCGCACGCAGAAAGTGCTGCTGTGGATGCTGTCGACCAAGATGATGCCGTCGGTCGGCGTGCTGGTGCCGATCTATTTGCTGTGGAAAAACAGCGGGCTGCTCGATACCGTGTCCGGTCTGATCATCGTCTACACGCTGATCAATCTGCCGATCGCGGTGTGGATGTCGTTCACGTACTTCGCCGAAATTCCGCGCGACATTCTCGAAGCCGGGCGCATCGACGGCGCGGTGACGTGGCAGGAAATCGTCTATCTGCTGATGCCGATGTCGCTGCCGGGGCTCGCATCGACAGCGCTCCTGCTGGTGATCCTGTCGTGGAACGAAGCGTTCTGGAGCATCAACCTGTCGAGCTCGCACGCCGCGCCGTTGACCGTGTTCATCGCGTCGTATTCGAGTCCTGAGGGGCTGTTCTGGGCCAAGCTGTCGGCGGCTTCGCTGCTGGCGGTCGCGCCGATCCTGATCGTCGGCTGGTTGTCGCAGAAGCAACTGGTGCGTGGCCTCACCTTCGGGGCGGTCAAATGACGGCAGCCAACTTCGCGCTGATCTGCGATTGCGACGGCGTGCTGATCGACAGCGAAGCCGTGGCGGCGCACATGCTGGTGCTCGAACTGGAAGCGCGCTGGCCCGATACCGAGGTCGAGCCGGTGGTGCTGCCGCTGCTCGGCCTGCGTATCGAGAAGGTGCTGCAAGGCACGGCGGCGCATCTCGGCAAAAGCCTGTCCGCCGACGATATCGACGCGATCCGCCGCGCCGTGGAAGCGGCGGCGATGCAGGCGCTGGCGGTCGATGGCATCGAGGCCGCGCTGGCGCAGGTGCCACTCGTCAAAGCCTGCGCGAGCAACAGCTTCCGGCCGTATGTGGAGACCGTGCTTGCGCGCACCGGCCTCGTCAGGTTTTTCGGCGAGCGCCTCTTTTGCGCCGATGCGGTGCCGAATCCGAAGCCCGCGCCCGACGTTTATCTGGCTGCCGCGCGAGGCCTTGGCCTCGCGCCCGCGGCGTGCCTCGTGGTGGAAGACAGCGTGACCGGCGTAACGGCGGCGAGCGCGGCGGGCATGACGGTGCTCGGCTTCATCGGCGGCGGTCATGCGGGCGATGCGCAAATCGACGCGTTGCATGCCGCAGGCGCGCGTCACGTATTCGACGACATGCAGCAATTACCGGAGCTGGTCGCGCAATGGACGCTAAGCGCGACGGCGGCCACGCCCTGAGCGCAGCACGAGACGGCGCATGTAAACGAAGCAACACGAAGCAACACGAAGCAACGCCGAACCAAGCAACGCCGCTGAAACAACGGACAAGCAGTACGCAACAACACATAGCAACACACCGCATTACACGGAGACACATCATGGCAAGCCTGACTCTGCGCAATATCGCGAAGCGCTACGACGAAAATGAAGTGATGCGCGACATCAATCTCGACATCGCGGACGGCGAGTTCGTCGTGTTCGTGGGCCCGAGCGGTTGCGGTAAATCGACACTGATGCGGATGATCGCCGGCCTCGAAGACATCAGCGCCGGCGACCTGACCATCGACGGCACGCGCGTGAACGACGTGCCGCCCGCCAAGCGCGGCATCGCGATGGTGTTCCAGTCGTACGCGCTATATCCGCACATGACGCTGTACGACAACATGGCGTTCGGCCTGAAACTGGCGGGCACGAAGAAGCCCGAGATCGACGTGGCGGTGCGCAATGCGGCGAAGATCCTGCACATCGACCATCTGCTCGATCGCAAGCCGAAGCAGCTCTCGGGCGGTCAGCGCCAGCGCGTCGCGATCGGCCGCGCGATCACGCGCAAGCCGAAGGTGTTCTTGTTCGACGAACCGCTGTCGAATCTCGACGCCGCGCTGCGCGTGAAGATGCGCCTCGAATTCGCCCGTCTGCATGACGAATTGAAGACCACGATGATCTATGTGACGCACGATCAGGTCGAGGCGATGACGCTGGCCGACAAGATCGTCGTGCTGTCGGCGGGCAACGTCGAGCAGGTCGGCAGCCCGACGATGCTCTATCACGCGCCGGCCAACCGCTTCGTTGCGGGCTTCATCGGCTCGCCGAAAATGAACTTCATGGAAGGCGTGGTGCAGTCGGTGTCGCGCGACGGCGTCACGGTGCTCTACGAAACCGGCGAGACGCAGCGCGTCGCGGTGGAACCGTCCACCGTCAAGCAGGGCGACAAGGTGACGGTCGGGATTCGTCCGGAGCATCTGCATGTCGGCACGACCGAGGACGGCGTCTCGGCTCGCACGATGGCAGTCGAATCGCTCGGCGACGCGGCTTATCTGTACGCGGAATCGAGCGTCGCGCCGGATGGCCTGATCGCGCGGATTCCGCCGCTCGAGCGCCAGTCGAAAGGCGCGGTGCAGAAACTCGGCGCAACGCCGGAGCATTGCCATCTGTTCGACAGCGATGGGAAGGCATTCCATCGCAAGATCGTCGAGGTGCTGGCCGCGTGACGATTGGGCAAGCGGCGGGGCAAGCGGCGCGCGCGCCGCTTGGCTTTTTCAACCACGCTCAGGATGACGGAAGGTTGGCCAGCCCGGCTCGATAGGCCGCGCCGGCCAGCGTCGTGCTCAGGCTGCTTCGAGCGCCGCCCGGGCGCACAGTTCGTCGGTCACGAGCCCCGACAGCCAGCCGCCTTTGAGCACTGCGATCACCGCGTCGCGCTTGCGCGCACCGCCGGCAAAGCCGATGGTCGGGCGCTTGGGCGGCGTGTCGAGCGCGATGCTGGTGACGCGCCGGCCGGTCGGCGATTCGACGTGCGCGCCGGCTGCGTCGATCGGCAAGCCGAGCATTTCGGCGACCGCGCCGTTCTGCATCAACTCCTTCACTTCCGCCGACGTAATGAAGCCGTCTTCGTGCAGCGGACACTTCGGCCCGATATTGCCGATGCCGACAAACGCGACATCCGCCTGAGCCGAAAGCGATTCGACGATCCGGTACAGCCGGTGATTGCACCACTGCGCACGCTCCGCCTCACTATCGGCGAGCAACGGCGCCGGCAACAGGAAATGCTTGCCGCCGGTCTTCTCGGAAATGTGCAGCGCGACGTCGTAGCGGTTCGAGGAGCCGTCCGAGGCGATCGCCCCGACCATCGACACCAACCGGTGCTGCGGACGCTCCAGCTGCGCGATCTGATCGACCGCGGCCTTCAGCGTACGGCCGCTGCTGACCGCGACCACCATCGGTTTGTCTTCGCCGAGATAGCGTTCCATGACCTGGGCGCCGGCCACCGCGAGTTTGCGGTCGACTTCCTCGGAAGTGTCGTTGTCGATCGGCACCACTTCGCACATGCTCAGGCCGTAGCGCTTCGACAACTGATCGGCGAGCGCGAGGCAATCGGCCAGTTGATGATCGACCCGCACGCGGATCAGATTCTTCTCCACCGCGAAGGCGACCAGCCGTTGCGCGACCGGACGCGATACCTGCAGCTTCTCGGCGATTTCGTTCTGGGTATTGCCGGCGACGTAGTAAAGCCACGCGGCGCGCGTGGCGAGGTCGAGTTTTTCTGTGGACTTGGGCACGGTGATGTTTCGCTTGAAGTGCGCCGATGATAGCAGCCGAGGTTCGCCTCGCCCCGCGGCGCGAACCCGGCTGCGGTTTGCCGGGTCAGGCGAGCGGCTGGCGCGCCGGCTCGAACAACGGGCGCACGTGGCGGTAGAGCGCGCGATACGCTTCGAGGCGCGTGCGCAGCTCGGCGTGCCGCTGCGGATTCGGCGTGAACTCCTTTTCGATCGGCGGTTTGGTCAGCACCTTGGCGGGGTCGCCGCCGGCCGCCAGCCAGCCAAGGCGAGCCGCGCCCAGCGCCGCGCCGGTTTCGCCGCCGCCGTGCTTGCGGGTGGCGGTGTCGAGCGCGTCGGCGAGCAGTTGCGCCCAGTAGTCGCTGCGGGCGCCGCCGCCGAGCAGCGACAGCGCTTTCGCCTCGGTGCCGGCGGCGCGCAATGCGTCGAGGCCGTCGGTCAGCGCGAGCGTCACGCCTTCGAGCACCGCATAGCCGAGCAACGCGCGGTCGGTCGCGTGAGTCATGCCGAAGAACACGCCCTGCGCATACGGGTCGTTGTGCGGCGTGCGTTCGCCGGACAGATACGGCAGGAACAGCGGCGCGGTGTTCAACGCAGCAGGCGCGAGCGCCTCGATTTCGGCGAGCAGCGTGGGCTCGTCGGTGGAGGTGAGCTTGCAGACCCAGCGCAGACAACTCGCCGCCGACAGCACCACGCTCATCTGATGCCAGCGATCCGGAATCGCGTGGCAGAACGCGTGCACCGCGGACGCCGGATTCGGTCTGAAACTATCGCCGACCACGCACAGCACGCCCGACGTGCCGAGCGACACGAAGCCGTCGCCCGGTTGCGTCGCGCCGATGCCGATCGCGCTGGTCGCATTGTCGCCGCCGCCGGCCGCGACGATCACGCCGTCGCTCAGGCCAAATTCACGCGCCACCTCGGGCAGCAGCGTGCCGGACGGCGCGCTGCCTTCGCACAGGCCCGGCATCTGCGCGCGCGTCATGTCGCAGGCGGCGAGCAGCGCATCGGACCAGTCGCGTTTGGCGACGTCGAGCCACAGCGTGCCGGCCGCGTCCGATGGATCGGACACCTTGCGGCCGGTCAGTTGCAGGCGCAGGTAATCCTTCGGCAGCAATACGCAGGCGGTTTGCGCGAAGATATCCGGTTCATGGCGCGCGACCCACAGCAGCTTCGGCGCGGTGAAACCCGGCATCGCCAGATTGCCGGCGACGCGGTGCAGCTCCGGCGCGCGCTCGGTCAGCTCCGCGCATTCCCTGTCGCTGCGCATGTCGTTCCACAGGATCGCGGGCCGCAGCACGCGATCCTGCGCGTCGAGCAGCACGGCGCCGTGCATCTGCCCCGAGAGGCCGATACCGCGGATCTGCGCGAATTCGTCGGGATGCCGGGCGCGCAGCGCGGCCAACGCCGTACGCGTGCCGGCCCACCAGTCGGCGGGATTCTGTTCGGCCCAGCGCTGATGCGGGCGCGACACGGTAAACGGTGAGCCTGCAGTGCCGATCACGCGTCCATCGGAGGCGAGCAGCAGGACTTTCACTTCGGACGTGCCGAGGTCGATGCCAAGATACATGGGCGCGGAACCTTCGTCGTTAGGGATGCGCTACTTTAGCCGCACACGGTGCGCGGTGCCATGCGCGTTAAGCCTGGCACCCTGGTTGGGCGCCTGAAGCCTGGCGTTTGCTCAACCACACGTCGACGCGCGCCAAGGCGCCCGCCAACGCGCTTTCCAGTTCAGGCGTCTGCGCCATGCTGCCCCACAGCAGCCGGTCTGCGGCGAAGGCCTGCAGCGGATCGGGCGCCGCGAAAAAGCCGCGCGCGACGCGCTCGTCCATCACGCCATCCTGATACGCGTACGGCAGCTTGCCGGCCTGCCAGCGGTCGAGAAAGCGGAAGAACAACGCCGGCAGCATCGCGGTCGCCGCCGGCGTGACGCCGCGCTCGAAGCATTCGGCGAGCGTCGGCGCGATGAAGCCCGGCAGCTTCGAAAAGCCGTCGGCCGCGACGCGCTGGTTGGTGTCCTCGATATAAGGATTGCTGAAGCGTTCGAGCACCACGTCGCGATAGCGTTCGAGATCGAGCGGACTCGGCGTGAGACACGGCATCACGTCTTCGGTCACGTAATCGAAGGCGAACCGGCGAATGTCCAGGTCCAGCGTGCCTTCGTGGATGTAGTTCAGCCCGACCAGCGTGCCCGCCCACGCGATGCAGCTATGCGTCGCGTTGAGAATGCGGATCTTCGCTTCCTCGTAAGGCAGCACGGAGTCGACCAGTTCCGCGCCGACTTTTTCCCACGCCGGACGGCCGGCAATGAACCGGTCTTCGATCACCCATTGAATGAATGCCTCGCCCATCACCGGGCATGCGTCGTCCACACCGGTGGCCGCCTTCACGCGTTCGCGCACGTCCGGGGTGGGGCGCGGCGTGATGCGATCGACCATCGAGCTGGGGCTCAGCGTGTTGTCGTCGAACCATTGCGCCAGGTCGTTCGCGCCGCGCCGTTCGAGAAACTCGCTCATGCCCGCGTGAAAACGCTCGCCGTTGCGGCGCAGGTTGTCGCAGGTTTGCAGCGTGACCGGGCCGGCGCCGCGCTTCATGCGCGCGTCGAGAATGGCCGCGAGCGCGCCGTAGATCGTGGTGTGGCCGCCTTTCAGATCGGCGGCGAGATCGGCGTTGGCGGTGTCGAGTTCGTCGTGTTCGTTAAGGTAATAGCCGCCCTCGGTGACGGTGAACGCGATGATCTTGCAAGCCGGATCGGCGCCCGCTTCGATCAGCGCGTCGAGACTCGCGGACCACGGCACCACGCGCTCGATCGAACGAATCGTCTCGTATGCGCGTTCGCCCTGCGGCGTGACGGTCTCGAGCGTATAGACGCCTTTTTGCGCGGCGAGCGCATCGAGCACGGCATTCATGTCGCTGCGAATATTGCCGACCGTCAGCGACCAGTGCGGCTCGCCGGGCGGCCGCATTTCGTTCAGTCGATGGAGATACCACGCCTGATGCGCGCGATGGAACGATCCCGCGCCGATGTGCAGGATCACGTGTGCGGCCGCGCCGCTGCCTTGCCCGCTGTTCATATGCGTCTCCTGAATGTCTTTCATCGCACGGCTCGGAGCGTGCGTTTTTCTAGGCTGGAGCATTTGCTCTGTCTGTGAGCGAATGATCGTACCCGGCGAAACGAAAGTCAAGGCGGCGCGCACGGCTTTTCGTGGCGCAGCGCGGCGTGGCGGGGTTCCCGGCAGGGCTTGCGGCCTGGCGGCGCTTTGTGGGCAGCGTCTGAGCGAGGCTATTGCGTTGCATCAAATTTGACTTCGAGCTCGTCAGGACTAACCCGAATGCAAAAAAGTATCGGTTGGCGGTTTCATTTCTAGTGGTGGATCACGCGCTGGAAGTCTACTTTTCGCTATACAAGACGAAGATCAGCGGCGCCCTCAGCGAGCCGCTTCATGGAGGAAGGAGGACGCGATGCAACCCGATCTCGAACTCGTTGCCGTACGCCGCGACGAATCGTTCAAAGTGTGGTCGCACGGCTATCCGTATCGCACGGTGCGCTGGCATTTTCATCCCGAGTACGAAATCCATCTGATCGTGGCGACGACCGGCAAGATGTTCGTCGGCGACCATATCAGCAGCTTCGCACCCGGCAACCTGGTGCTGATGGGCCCGAACCTGCCGCATAACTGGGTCAGCGACGTGCCGGAAGGCGCAACCATCGCGCAGCGCAATCTGGTGGTGCAATTCGGTCAGGCGTTCGTGTCGAACTGTCTCGAGAGTTTTCCGGAGTGGCGTCAGGTCGAAGCGCTGCTCGCCGACTCGCGCCGCGGCGTATCGTTCGGCGCGCAAACGAGCGCGGCGATCCAGCCGTTGTTCCTCGAATTGCTGGCGGCGCGCGGGCTGCGCCGCCTCGTGCTGTTCATGTCGATGCTCGAAATACTGATGAACGCGGAAGACCGCGAGACGCTCGCAAGCCCCGCGTACCAGGCCGATCCGGCCCGCTTTGCGTCGACGCGCATCAATCACGTGCTGTCGTATATCGGCAAGAACCTCTCGGGCGAGTTGCGCGAGTCGGATCTGGCGCAACTCGCCGGGCAAAGCGTCAGTGCGTTTTCGCGCTACTTTCGCCGTCACACCGGGCTGCCGTTCGTGCAGTACGTGAACCGGATGCGCATCAACCTCGCTTGCCAGTTGCTGACCGACGACGCGTTGAGCGTCACCGATATCTGCTTCAAGGCGGGCTTTAACAACCTGTCGAATTTCAACCGGCAGTTCCTCGCGGTGAAGGGCATGGCGCCTTCGAAGTTTCGCCGCTATCAGCAACTGAACGACGCGAGCCGCGACGCCTCCGAAGAAGCGGCGGCACGCGGCGCGGGCATCGACAACGCGCCCGCGATCGTGCTGGCGCCTGGGTTGCCGCGCACCGTCGCCGCCGCTTATCCACCAACCTAGCCCTACGCAGCCCCGCTTAAGCGTTAAGCCTACGCGTTAAGCCGAAGCGTTTCACTTCACCCGCGTTTCAACACGCATCGCGCTGTCCAGGACAGCGCGAGGGACGTGCTCACTTTTAAATAACGGAGACAACCATGACGCAATTCACCTCGAAGCAGGCATCGTTGAAGACCTTCGCGACGCTCGCGCTCGGCCTGTCGTTCATCGCCGCGCCGGCTGCGCAAGCCACGCCGCTGAAAATCGGCATGACGTTCCAGGAGCTCAATAACCCGTACTTCGTGACGATGCAAAAGGCGTTGAACGAAGCGGCGGGGACGATGGGCGCCACGGTGGTTGTCACCGACGCGCATCACGACGTCAGCAAACAGGTCAGCGACGTCGAAGACATGTTGCAAAAGAAGATCGACATTCTGCTCGTGAATCCGACCGACTCGACCGGCATTCAGTCGGCGGTGAGCTCAGCGAAGAAGGCGGGCGTGGTGGTGGTCGCCGTCGACGCGAACGCGAACGGTCCGGTCGATTCGTTTGTCGGCTCGAAGAATTTCGACGCGGGGCAGATGGCTTGCGAGTACCTCGCGAAGTCGCTTGGCGGCAGCGGCGAAGTGGCGATTCTCGACGGCATTCCGGTCGTGCCGATTCTCGAACGCGTGCGCGGCTGCAAGGCGGCGCTCGCGAAAGCGCCGGGCGTGAAGCTCGTCGATACGCAGAACGGCAAGCAGGAACGTGCGACGGCGCTGTCGGTCACCGAGAACATGATTCAGGCGCATCCGAATCTGAAGGGCGTGTTCAGCGTGAACGACGGCGGCTCGATGGGTGCGCTCTCGGCAATCGAATCGTCGGGCAAGGATATCAAGCTCACCAGTGTCGACGGCGCGCCGGAAGCGATTGCCGCGATCCAGAAACCGAATTCGAAGTTCATCGAAACCTCCGCGCAGTTCCCGGCTGACCAGGTGCGCATTGCGCTCGGCGTCGCGTTGGCGAAGAAGTGGGGCGCCAATGTGCCGAAAGCGATTCCGGTCGACGTGAAGATGGTCGACAAGAGCAACGCCAAGGGCTTCAGCTGGTAAGCCGAATGCGGGTTGCCGTGCTCTTTCGTCAAAGCGCGGCAGCTCGCGGTAGAGGAGGACCCGATGGACACGATACTCAAGCTCGACAACATCACCAAAAGCTTTCCCGGCGTGAAGGCGCTGCAAGGCATTCATCTCGAGATCGCGCGCGGCGAGATTCACGCATTGCTCGGCGAAAACGGCGCGGGCAAGTCGACGCTGATGAAAATCCTGTGCGGCATCTATCAGCCGGATGAAGGCACGATCACGATCGAAGGCGAAGCCCGCCACTTCACGAACTATCACGATGCGGTCGCCGCGGGCGTCGGCATCGTGTTTCAGGAGTTCAGCCTGATTCCGTATCTGAACGCGGTGGAGAACATGTTTCTCGGCCGCGAGTTGAAGAACGGCCTGGGTCTGCTCGAACGCGGCAAGATGCGGCGCGCAGCGGCGGAGATTTTCGAGCGGCTCGGCGTGGCGATCGATCTGGCGGTGCCGATTCGCGAGTTGTCGGTCGCGCAGCAGCAGTTCGTTGAAATCGGCAAGGCGTTGTCGCTGCAAGCGCGCATTCTGATTCTCGACGAACCGACCGCAACGCTCACCCCCGCGGAAGCGGAGCATCTGTTCGCGATCATGCGCGACCTGAAGAAGCAGGGCGTCGCGATGATTTTCATCTCGCATCACCTCGAAGAAATTTTCGAAGTGTGCGACCGCATTACGGTGTTGCGCGACGGCCAATACGTCGGCATGACCGAGGTCGCGCAATCCGATGTGAGCCGCCTGGTCGAGATGATGGTGGGGCGCCGCCTCGAAAGCAGCTTTCCGCCGAAGCCGCCGTTGCGCGCCGACGCGAACATCGTGCTCGAAGTCGGCAAGCTGCAATTGCGTAAAGACAGCCCGGTGCTGAGCTTTACGCTGCGTGAAGGCGAGATTCTCGGCTTCGCCGGACTGGTCGGTTCGGGCCGCACGGAGACCGCGCTGGCCGTGATCGGCGCGGACCCGGCTTACGTGAAGGAGATCCGCATCAACGGCACGGCCGCGAAGCTGGCCGATCCCGCCGACGCGTTGCGAGCCGGCGTCGGCATCCTGCCCGAAAGCCGCAAGACCGAAGGCCTGATCACCGGTTTCTCGATCAGGCAGAACATCTCGATCAACAACCTCGGCAAATATCGTTCGCTGCGTTTCTTCATCGACCAGCGCAGCGAAGCACGCGCGACCGCGGACATCATGAAGCGCGTCGGCGTGAAGGCACCGACGATGCATACCGAGGTCGCAACGCTGTCAGGCGGCAATCAGCAGAAGGTGGTGATCGCGCGCTGGCTGAATCACCACACCCACATCCTGATCTTCGACGAACCGACGCGCGGCATCGACGTCGGCGCCAAAGCCGAAATCTATCTGCTGATGCGCGAACTCACCGCGCGCGGCTACTCGATCATCATGATCTCGTCCGAACTGCCGGAGATCGTCGGCATGTGCGACCGCGTCGCCGTGTTCCGGCAAGGCCGCATCGAAGCGCTGCTCGAAGGCGGCGAGATCGACTCGAACGCCGTGATGACCTATGCAACAGCCGGCACCCGTGGAGCGACACATGAACACGCCTAATCCTTTTTCTTCGCCGAAAACGCCGACCGTCAGCGGCGACGCTCCGAAGGAAGTCCTCTTGGGGGGCGCCCCGAAGGAAGTCCCCCGCCCCGAAGGTGGGGGATCGGGGGACACGCCGGGGGCGCCGATGCGCGTCATGTGGGCCGCGTTGAAACGCTCGACGCTGTTCTACCCGTTCATCGGTTTGCTGGTGGTCTGTCTCGTCATGGTGTTCGCGAGCGACAGCTTTTTGTCCGGCGCGAATCTGGAGAACGTGCTGCGCCAGGTGTCGATCAACGCGATCATCGCTGTCGGCATGACGTGCGTGATTCTGACCGGCGGGATCGATCTGTCGGTCGGATCGGTGATGGCTCTCGCGGGCACGCTCGCGGCCGGCTTGATGGTCGCCGGGATGAATGCCGCGGCTGCGCTGGCGGCAGGTGTCGCGGTGGGGTTGGGCTTCGGCGCGGCGAACGGTTTCTTCGTCGCCTACGCCGGCATGCCGCCGATCATCGTCACGCTCGCGACGATGGGGATCGCGCGCGGTCTCGCGCTGATCTACACGGGCGGCTATCCGATCGACGGGTTGCCGGATTGGGTCAGCTTCTTCGGCAGCGGCAAGATGTTCGGCATCCAGGCGCCGGTGGTGATCATGGTGGTGATCTATGCGATTGCGTGGGTGTTGCTCGAACGCATGCCGTTCGGCCGTTACGTGTACGCGATCGGCGGCAATGAGCAGGCCACGCGTCTGTCCGGTGTGCGGGTGGCGCGCGTGAAGCTGATTGTCTACACGCTCGCCGGATTGACGTCCGCCTTCGCCGCGATCGTGCTGACCGCGCGCCTGATGAGCGGCCAGCCGAACGCGGGCGTCGGCTTCGAACTCGACGCCATCGCCGCGGTGGTGATGGGCGGCACGTCGATCTCCGGCGGGCGCGGCTCGATCATCGGCACGTTGATCGGCGCGCTGTTGCTCGGCGTGCTGAACAACGGGCTGAACATGGTCGGCGTGAATCCTTATGTGCAGAACGTGATCAAGGGCGGAATCATCTTGCTCGCGATCTACATCAGCCGCGACCGCAGAAAGTAACTCTCCACTGACTTCCCTTCTTAAGCAGGACCATGCAATGACGAACCACTACGACTCGCAAACCGACAAGCAGAACATGACAGCCATCGTCTGTCACGCGCCGAAAGACTATCGCGTCGAGCAGGTAATCCGGCCCCGTGCGCGAACCCATGAACTCGTGATCCGCATCGCCGCGTGTGGAATTTGCGCAAGCGATTGCAAATGCCATTCGGGCGCGAAGATGTTCTGGGGCGGCCCAAGTCCGTGGGTCAAAGCGCCGGTGATTCCGGGCCACGAGTTCTTCGGTTTCGTTGAGGAAATCGGCGAGGGCGCGGCCGAACACTTCGGCGTAAAAACCGGCGACCGCGTGATCGCCGAACAGATCGTGCCATGCGGCAAGTGCCGCTATTGCAAATCCGGTCAGTACTGGATGTGCGAGGTGCACAACATCTTCGGCTTCCAGCGCGAAGTGGCGGACGGCGGCATGGCCGAATACATGCGCATTCCGCCCACTGCGATCGTCCACAAGATCCCCGACGGCATTTCGCTCGAAGACGCCGCGATCATCGAGCCGCTGGCGTGCGCCATTCACACGGTGAATCGCGGCGACCTGCAACTCGACGACGTAGTGGTGATCGCGGGCGCCGGACCGCTCGGTCTGATGATGACGCAAGTCGCGCATCTGAAGACGCCGAAGAAACTGGTGGTGATCGACCTGGTTGAAGAGCGTCTTGCGCTCGCGCGCGAATACGGCGCCGACGTGACGATCGATCCGAAGCGGGACGACGCGCTGGCCATCGTCCGATCGCTGACTGACGGCTACGGTTGCGACGTCTACATTGAAACGACCGGTGCGCCGATCGGCGTCAACCAGGGCATGGACATGATTCGCAAGCTCGGGCGTTTCGTCGAGTTTTCCGTGTTCGGCGCGGAGACCACACTGGATTGGTCGGTGATCGGCGATCGCAAGGAACTCGACGTGCGCGGCGCGCATCTCGGTCCATACTGCTATCCGATCGCCATCGATCTGCTGGCGCGCGGGCTCGTCACGTCGAAAGGGGTTGTCACGCACGGCTTTTCGCTGGAAGAATGGGACGAGGCGATCAAGGTCGCCAACTCGCTCGACTCGATCAAGGTATTGATGAAGCCGCGTGCCTGAACGCTCGGAATAAGCGGCACTTAACGGAGACTTTATGGACTACGTCATCGGCGTCGATATCGGCACGCAGAGCACCAAGGCGCTGCTGGTCGATCAGCACGGCGCGATTGTCGCGCAGCATGCGTCGAGCTATCAGCCGGATACGCCCAAGCCGCTATGGGCCGAGCAGTGGCCGGCGGTGTGGTTGAAGGCGGTGGTGGAGTGCGTCGCCGCGTGCGTGCGAAAGGCGCAGGAGGCGGGCGTCGCGGCGAAGTCGATCAAGGCGGTATGCGTGAGCAGTCTGTACGGCGGTTCGGGCATTCCGGTCGATAGCGACATGCGGCCGCTTTATCCGTGTCTGATCTGGATGGACCGGCGTGCGACCGACCAGGTCGAATGGGTGCGCAACAACGTCGATCTCGAACGGCTCCATACGATTACCGGCAACGGCGTGGACAGCTATTACGGCTACACGAAGATGCTGTGGCTGCGCGATCAGGAGCCGGACGTGTGGGCGCATACGCGTTACTTCCTGCCGCCCAATGCGTACGTGATCTACAGGCTGACCGGCGAAGTGGCCGTCGACCATAGTTCGGCGGGCAACATCGGCGGCATCTACGACATCGCGAAGCGTGACTGGTCCGACGAAGCGCTCGACATGCTCGGCATTCCTGCGACGATGATGCCGGAGCGGCTGGTGGAAGCGTCGGACGTGGTGGGCGGATTGCTGTCGCAGTGGACCGAACAGCTGGGACTCGAAGCGGGGACGGCGATCGTCGCGGGCGGCGTCGATGCGGCGGTGGCGACGTTCGCCGCGGGCGTGACGCGCGCGGGGCAGCACGTCGCGATGATCGGCACCAGTATGTGCTGGGGCTATATCAATCAGAGCGTCGATGCGCGGCATGGTTTGATCAGCATGCCGCATGTGTTCAACGGCCAGCGCGACATCTACATTTTCGGCGGCGCGATTACGGCCGGTGCGTCGGTGACGTGGTATCGCGAGCAGTTCTGTCATGCGGAGACTGAAGCCGCGCGCGCGACGCCGCACGGCGATCCGCATCGTTTGCTCGAAGAAGCGGCTTGCAGGATTCCGGCGGGTGCCGACGGCGTGATGTTTTTGCCGTATCTGATGGGCGAGCGCAGTCCTGTATGGGATGCCAGGGCAAGCGGCGCGTTTGTCGGCTTGAGTTTGTTTCACACGCGAGCGCATCTGTATCGGGCGGTGCTCGAGGGTGTGTCGTTTGCGTTGAAGCACAACATCGAAGCGGGGCGCAAAGGCGCGCAGTCGCTGGACGACAAATTGATCGTGGTCGGCGGCGCTGCGCATTCGGATCTGTGGATGCAAATCATTGCCGACATCACCGGCTATCCGGTCTACACGATCGCACAGGAAGTGGAGGCGGCCATGGGGGCGGCGTTGCTGGCTGCGGTGGGCGTCGGGTTGATTTCGCGCGAGGAGGCGCAAGGCGGGTGGGTGACGTTGATCGAGCGCGCTGAGCCTGACGCCGCGCAAATGGTTTTGTATGAACGGCGATTCGGCGTTTATACGGATTTGTATCCGGCGTTGAAGCCGGTGATGCATCGGTTGCAGACATCATGAACACTACTTTCGATTTTTCCGGCCGCTCGATTCTTGTTACGGGCGCATCGAGCGGGATTGGACGAGCGACCGTCGAGGTCTTGTGCGCCAGTGGCGCGAGTGTGATTGCGGCGGCGCGGAACGTGAACGAGCTCGCGCGATTGGCTGAGGAGACGGGCTGCGAGCCGCTGGTGCTCGACGTGAGCGATGAAGCCGCTATTGACGAAGCGCTGGGATCGCTCAATGCGTTTGATGGGCTGGTGAATTGTGCGGGGATTGCTTTGCTCGAGCGCGCGGTGGATACCACCGGGGCTAGTTTTGATCGTGTGATGGCGGTGAATGCGCGTGGCGCGGTGCTGGTTGCGCGGCACGTCGCGCGCGGGATGATCGCGGGCAGGCGCGCCGGCAGCATTGTGAATGTTTCCAGTCAAGCCGCGCTTGTGGCGCTGGATGATCATTTGAGTTATTCGGCTTCCAAGGCGGCGCTTGACGCTGTTACTCGCTCCTTGTGTGTCGAGTTAGGGCCCTTCGGCATTCGGATCAATAGCGTCAACCCGACTGTGACGTTGACGCCTATGGCGGTGCAGGCATGGAGCGATCCTGCCAGGAGAGAGCCCGCTTTGATGGCTGTTCCTTTGCGGCGCTTTGCCGAGCCTTTTGAAGTGGCAATGCCGGTCGCGTTTTTGCTCAGTGAGGCGGCTTCCATGATTAGCGGGGTTTGTTTGCCAATCGATGGCGGGTATACCGCCAGGTGAGATTTTTTGCCTTTGGCGGTGGCATTCGCTGGTTTGCCTGCGGCGGTGGGTTTTTCTAGCTGTATGCCTACGGCGTTGGCCGCCGCAGGCGTACAACCAAGGCGCCGCGTAGGAAAAAACCAAAAAGCAAAAACCTACAACATCGTCCTCACATGCCAAAGCTCAGGAAACAACACGACATCCAGCATCTTGCGCAGATACGGCGCCCCACTCGTCCCGCCAGTGCCCTGTTTAAACCCAATAATCCTCTCAACGGTAGTCACATGCCGGAACCGCCATTGGCGAAAAGCATCTTCGAGATCGACGAGTTCCTCAGCCATCTCATACAGCTCCCAATGCTGGGAAGGATTCCGATAAACCTCGAGCCAGGCGGCCTCGACGGAAGCGTCATGAGTAGTAGGCTGAGTCCAATCCCTCTCCAACCTGGAAGGTGAAATGGCAAACCCGCGACGAGCCAACAACCGGACGACTTCGTCATAGAAGGAAGGCGCCTCCAGCGATGCCTTCACCTCGGCAAAAACCTCAGCCCGATGCGCATGCGGCTTGAGCATCTGGTCATTCTTATTCCCCAGCAAAAACTCGATCTGCCGATACTGATAAGACTGAAACCCGGAGGAACTACCGAGGTAAGGCCGCATCGCCGTGTACTCGGACGGCGTCATCGTCGCGAGAACGCTCCATGCCTGCACGAGCTGCTCCATGATCCGCGAGACCCGCGCCAGCATCTTGAACGCCGGCGGCAACTCGTCACGATGCACCGCCTTCAGCGCCGCGCGCAATTCATACAACGCGAGCTTCATCCACAGTTCGCTCGTCTGATGCTGAATGATGAACAACATCTCGTTGTGATCCGGCGACAACGGATGCTGCGCATTCAGCACCGTCCCCAGCGACAGATAATCGCCGTAACTCATCGACTCCGAAAAATCGAGCTGCGCGTCGTGCCAGCCTTCGCCGGAAGCAGCACCAGCACCAGCACCAGCACCAGCACCAGCACCAGCACCAGCACCCGCCGCACCGCTGCCATGCCCAAACGGGCAACCCTGCGCCGGTTTCTCTTCCGGCAGACCAGGTGTTTGCATATGATCGGTCATCGAGTGCTCCTCAGGTCACAGCGCCGCGCGCGGCAAATTCAGGTGCCCGCCAGGTCTCTTGCGTCAGCACGTCGCGCAGCGTTTCCACCGCATCCCACACATCGACAAAGCGCGTATACAGCGGCGTAAATCCGAAGCGCAACACGTGCGGCTCGCGATAGTCGCCGATCACGCCACGCGCGATCAACGCCTGCATCACCTCGTAACCATGCGGATGCTCGAAGCTCGCATGCGAGCCGCGTTGCGCATGCTCGCGCGGCGTCACGAGCGTGAGCGGAAATTCGCCGCAACGCGCTTCGACCAGTTCGATGAACCGATCGGTCAGCGCCAGCGACTTCTTGCGGACCGCCTGCATGTCGGTTTGCAGGAACACGTCGAGTCCGCATTCGACCAGCGCCATCGATACCATCGGCTGCGTGCCGCACAGGAAGCGGCCGATGCCGTCGTCGGGCTGATACGCCGGGTCCATCCGGAACGGCGCGCGATGTCCCCACCAGCCGGACAGCGGCTGCGCAAACTCGTTCTGATGACGCTGCGGCACCCACACGAAGGCCGGCGAACCCGGGCCGCCGTTCAGATACTTATACGTGCAGCCCACCGCGTAGTCGGCGCCGACGCCGTTCAGATCGACCGGCACCGCGCCCGCCGAATGCGCGAGGTCCCACAGCGCGAGTGCGCCCTTGTCATGAATCAGTTTCGTCAGCGCGGCCATGTCGTGCATGTAGCCGGTGCGGTAGTTCACGTGCGTGATCATCGCGATGGCCGTGTCGTCGCCGATCGCGGCGGGCAACTCGGATGGGTCGTCGACGAGGCGCAATTCGTAGCCGCGGTCGAGCTGCTCGATCAGCCCTTGCGCGATGTACAGGTCGGTCGGGAAATTCGAACGCTCGGAGACGATCACGCGGCGCTTCGGATCGCGCGCGTTGGCCACGCGCACGGCCGCCGAGAGCAGCTTGAAGAGGTTGATCGAAATCGTATCGGTGACCACCACTTCGTTGTCGGCCGCGCCGATCAGCGGCGCGAGCTTGTTGCCGAGGCGCCGCGGCAGTGCGAACCAGCCGGCGGTATTCCAGCTCCGGATGAGGCCTTCGCCCCATTCGGCGCCGATCACGGTCTGCGCGCGCTGAGCGGCGGCGGCCGGCGGCACGCCGAGCGAGTTGCCGTCCAGGTAGATGGTCGCCGGCGACAGCGCGAACTGGTCGCGCAGGGCGGCAAGCGGGTCGGCGCGGTCGAGCGCCAGTGCTTCGTCACGGTGGTTCATGGTGGTCCAGTCAGAGAGATCGGCGTGATCAGAGAGAGTCGGGCAACGCTGTGGACAGCGACTCGGGCAAGGCGCGCAACACGGCGCGCACAGGGCTCGCATCGAGCGTGGTCAGCTTGAGCGGCAGCGCGATCAGTTCATAGTCGCCGGGCGCAACGGCGTCCAGCACGATGCCTTCGAGGATCGCCATCCGATGCGCGCGAATCCGCTGGTGCGCGTCCATCGTCTTCGATTCCTGCGGATCGAGCGACGGCGTGTCGATGCCGATCAGCTTCACGCCGCGGGCAGCCAGCAAGTCGATGGTTTCCGGCGCGACCGCGCAGAACGCGCTGTCCCAGGCGGTGGTCGGTGCGTTGTTGTAAGTGCGCAGTAAGACGCGCGGCGGCAGAGCATCGAGCGAGCCGGCCAGGTGTTGTGGCGTCACAACAGGCGAAGCGCCGATGCAATGAATCACGCGGCAGCGGCCAAGGTAAGCATCGAGCGGCACCTGGCCGATCGCGGCGCCTTCGGCGTCGTAGTGCAGCGGCGCGTCGGTGTGGGCGCCGGTGTGCGGCGACAGCGTCAGCCGCGCGACGTTGACGGGCGAGCCCGCCTCCATGCGCCACACGCGTTCGATGCCGACCGGCGTGTCGCCCGGCCAGACCGGCGTCGCGGTATCGACGGCGGGGGTGATGTCCCAGAGTGTGTCCATGTCTCCAGTGGCTAGAGGTGTCTATTGGGGAATGATAGGCGGCTTGTTGCGAAATGTGATTGCGAAAAAATCTCCTTCCTCGCCTTGTCTTGGAACATAATTTGAGACAAATGGGAAAGGGAGACCGAATATGAACGCGATCTCGCTCGACGCCACCGATTGCCGTATCTTGACGGTGCTTCAGCAAGAAGGACGGATCAGCAATCTCGACCTGGCGGAGCGCATCTCGCTCTCGCCGTCGGCGTGTCTACGGCGCCTGCGTCTGCTGGAAGAGCAGGGCGTCATCGAGCATTACCGCGCGTGTCTGAACCGCGAGGTGCTGGGTTTCGAACTGGAGGCGTTCGTGCAGGTGTCGATGCGCAACGACCAGCAGAACTGGCACGAGCGCTTTGCGGAAGCGCTGCGGGATTGGCCGGAAGTGGTCGGCGCGTTTGTCGTGACCGGCGAGACCCATTACCTGCTGCGGGTGCTCGCGCACAATCTCAAACACTATTCGGATTTCGTGCTGCAACGCCTGTATACGGCGCCGGGCGTGATGGATATTCGCTCGAATATCGTGCTGCAGACACTGAAGGAAGATTCGGGCGTGCCCGTGTCGCTTGTGACGAAAACCAGCGGCCATAGCGCGCCGCACAACTGAGTCAGGCTGCCGCCGGCTTTGCTTGCACTACGCGGCGGCGTGGCGTTCAAATCGATTTGAGTCCGTGGAACTGGCCGTTCTGGAAGATCAGCGGCGCGATTTCCGCGGCGTTCTCGTGCACGCCGCAGCGTTCCACCTCGCCGACGAAAATCACGTGGTCGCCTTCTTCGTAGCGGCTGCGGTTATGACATTCGAACCACGCGAGCGCACCGTCGAGCACCGGCATGCCGGTGTCGCCTTCGGCATGCGACACGCCTTCGAAGCGGTCACCCTTCACGGTGGCGAAGCGCTTGCACAGATCGAGCTGCGAAGCGGCCAGCACGTTGACGACATAATGACTGTTCGCCCGGAACACCGGCATCGACGCCGAGCGCGTCGCGAGGCTCCACAACACGAGCGGCGGATTGAGCGAGACCGAATTGAACGAGCTGGCGGTGATGCCGATCAGCTGGCCGGACGCCGCGCGCGTGGTGATCACGGTGACGCCTGTGGCGAATTGGCTGAGCGCCTGTTTGAAGGCGGCCTGGTCGAAGTTAGGCGGGCTGGCGCGCTTCATTGGACGGCAGCCTTCGGCGCAAGCCGGGAGAACTCCCGGGTGAACTCATCGTGCGCGTGGCCGGAAACAAATGATTCGAAAGTCATAGTGAAAATCGTCGATTTGTCCCAATTTTAACTGCAATCGCGGCGGACTGGCCGCGACCCCTGCCGTTGAGTGGAAAAACCGCTAAGCTGGAAATTCTCGATCGCGGTACGAGTGTGGCGGGCAAGCAGATATCGAGCGAGCGGCGGGCGACCAACCGGCATCGGCGGACTATGAGAATCAAGGAGCGAGCAGCATGAGTCAGACAGGCGAAGTCGCCACCCTCGGTGGCGGGTGTTTCTGGTGTCTCGAAGCGGTGTATCTGGGCGTCGAGGGCGTGAATTCGGTGGAATCGGGCTATGCGGGTGGCCAGACGCGGCATCCGACCTACGAGCAGGTCTGCGACGGCGAGACCGGTCACGCGGAAGTCGTGAACGTCGATTTCGATCCGGCGAAAATCAGTTATCGCGAGATTCTCGACATTTTCTTCGCGATCCACGATCCGACCCAGTTGAACCGGCAGGGCAACGACGTCGGCACACAATACCGTTCAGTGATTTTCACGAACTCCGACGCGCAGCGCGAAACGGCGCTGGAGGCGATTCGCGAGATCGGCGCCGAAGGGATCTACGACGGCCAGATCGTCACTCAGGTGCTGCCGCTCGACGACAACTACTGGCCGGCCGAGGCCTATCACCAGGACTACTTCGCGCAGCATCCGAATCAGGGGTACTGCTCGTTCGTGGTGGCGCCGAAGGTCGCGAAGTTTCGTCAGAAGTTCGCGCATCGGATCAGGGCGAGCTGAGCGGCGTGCCCTGGCCGTTAAAGGCAAGGGATGGCCTGGGCGGTGGCTCGGTTAGCCGCTTGTTGGCCTGGCCGTCAGGCGCTTGCCGGCGCAGTGCTGTTCAGCCTTGCTTGCTGAGCTGGCCTTCGCGTTCGCGGTCGTCTTCGCCTTCGCCTTCGCAGGACTCATTCTCGTCCGGCTGCGGCTGCGGCTGCGGCTGCGGCTGCGGCTCATGCTCATGAGCGAGGCGCGCGTACGCTTCGACGATCGCGCGCGCCAGCTCCACGCAGCTTAACGGCGCCGAACCTTCCGCCTTGTTGTTGACCGCGATCACCACCGGCTGGCCGGCCAGCGCGTAGCGCGCGGCCAGTTCGGCGAGCGCGGCGCGGGTGGACGGGTCCTGGTCGACGAGCCGGTTGAACGGCTCGTACCTGGCCTTCGCCTGCTCGTATTTGGAGCCGCCGTGCAGACTCCAGCGCACGATCAGCGGCCCGGCCGGCTCGCCGTCGAGCAGCGCGAGCGCAGCCGCCTGGCGCAGCGGGTCCGGCATGCGCGCATGAATCCCCACGCAATACCGCACGCCCGCCGCTTTCAGCGTGCGGATGAAGCGCGGCGTCAGCAAACTCGCGTCGCGGATTTCGACCGCGTAGCAGGTGCCTGCCGACAGCGTCGGCAACGCCGTCAGGAACTCGGCCAGGCGTTCGATGAACACGGCCGGCTGCGCGACCATCTGATCCGGCAACGGCGAGAGCTGGAATACCAGCGCGCCGGCCTTCGCGCCGAGGCCTGCGAGGCAAGGCGTCACGAACTCGTCGATCGCCATGTGCGCATTCAGAAAGCATGGGTTCAGCGAAACCGGCTCGCCGCGTTCGGCACGAACGGTGGCGTCGGTGATCGTCATCGGCGCTTTGACGATGAAGCGGAAGTGGTCCGGCACCTGCTGCGCGTAGCGCAAGTACTCGGTGACCGTGAGCGCCTGGTAAAACGACCGGTCGATGCTGACGGTCTTCAGAAGCGGATGCGCGCCGTAGGCGCTGAGACCGTCGCGCGAGAGCTTGCTGTTGCTGTATTCGTCGCCGTAGACGATGCCGTTCCAGCCCGGAAACGACCATGTCGAGGTGCCGAGATGGACCTGCGGCGGCAGTTCGGCAGCAAGGGCGAGAAGCTCTGCCGAAGGCGGGGCGGCCACGACGTCGCGGGCGCGGCGTTTCCTGTGGGCGTCGGCAAGGGCCGGCGAGGCGGCGGAGTCGGGCTCAGCGGCGATGTCCGGCGCGTCCTCTTCCTGCCAAAGCGTGACGGCGCCGCTTGCTTTTGCACGCGGCTGACGCCGCCGCTCAGGCTGCGCTGTATCGGAAGGCGTTGCGCTTGCTGACGTTGCGGCCGCGGTCGCGGCATCGGCGGACGGGCGCTGGAGCGTGCCCCCGGCAGCAGGCGCCGCCGATGCCGGCGTGTGCTCCACTGGCATCCCAAACAGATCGAACTGCACGGCTTCGGCATTCTCGCCGTGCTCGACATTCAAGGATTGTTCAACTTCGCTCGTCCCGCTCTGATCCATCGATGCTCGACCTGCTGTTTAAAGTTTGCGCCGTGGCTCCTGCTCATGTATCCGGATGCACCTGGATTCGACACGTCGCCGCGGGGCAACCGTATCACAGCGGTTTGTCGTACATGTCACGGCGCGACCACGGCAAGGTTTTCGCGCTGCGGCCGGCTTTGCGGCACACCACCTGGTAGATCGAGACGTCGTCGTTTTCGAACGCGTACGCGCAGCCTGCGAGATACACGCGCCAGATGCGGAATTTTTCGTCGTCGACCAGCTTGCGGGCTTCTTCCGCGTGCGTCTCGAAGTTTTCCGCCCAGATGTCCAGCGTGTGCGCATAGTGACGGCGCAAACTTTCGACGTCAACCGCCTCGAGCCCGCCACGCTGCATCGATTCGAGCGCGAGGCTGATGTGCGGCAGTTCGCCGTCCGGGAACACGTAGCGGTCGATGAACTCGCCGCCGCCGAGCGCGGTCTCGCCGCTCTCCGCATCGCTCGACGTGATGCCGTGATTCATCGCGATGCCGTCGTCCACCAGCAGATCGCGGATCTTTTCGAAGTAAGCCGGCAGATTCTTACGGCCCACGTGTTCGAACATGCCGACACTCGTGATGCGATCGAACTGCCCTTCGACGTCGCGGTAATCCTGCAGACGAATCTCAATCTGGTCTTCGAGACCCGCGGCTTTCACGCGCGCGGTGGCGAGATCGAACTGGTTCTGCGACAGCGTCACGCCCACGCACTTCGCACCGAACTTCTGCGCCGCGCGCAACACGAGCGCGCCCCAGCCGCAGCCGATATCGAGCAGGCGCTGCCCGGGCTGCAACTGGATTTTGGTGAGGATGTGGTCGATCTTCTTGATCTGCGCGGTGGCGAGATCTTCGTCGCCGTTCTCGAAGTACGCGCACGAGTACACCATGTTCTCGTCGAGCCACAGCTTGTAGAACTCGTTCGAGACGTCGTAGTGATACTGGATCGCCTTCTTGTCCGACGACTTCGAGTGATTGAAGTAGCGCCGCACGCGCGCCAGCTTGCTGGCGCTGGTGACCGTGTTGCGTGCGAGCTGATAGCTGATGTTGATGATGTCCGACAGCTTGCCTTCGATGTCGATCTTGCCCTTCACGTACGCCTCGCCGAGATTGTCGAGGCTCGGTTCGAGCAGGTAGGGCAGCGCCGTGGCGCTCTTCACGTGCAGCGTGACCTGGGGCGCGGCAAACTGCCCGAAGTCATGTTGCTGGCCGTCCCACAACACAAGGCGCGCCGGCAGATTCGCCCTGGTTTTTACGTCTTCCACCCACTGCGCCAGCTTCTTCTCCCAGAACATGTGATTTCTCCGTGTCCATTGAATTAAAGCAAAGCCTGTGTGGACCGCCGCTCACCGCGGCGTGACTCCTATGCCGCGAAGTGGCGCGCTCCGCGCCTCTCGCGCACGCGGCCTGGTTGGCGGCGTGCACGGAGACGTCATGTTCCGATTCAAGGCGATAGGCGTGCGATGTGCCAGTCGCTGCTTTCGCTTGAACGCGTGTAGAGCAGGCGGTCGTGCAAACGCGACGGCCGGCCTTGCCAGAATTCGATTGCTTCGGGTACCAGACGATAGCCGCCCCAATGCGGCGGGCGCGGCGGTTGGTCGCCGTATTGCAGGCTGATTTCACGTTCGCGTGTTTCGAGTTGCGAACGGCTTTCAATTATCTGACTTTGATTCGATGCCCACGCACCGATACGGGAACCGAGCGGGCGCGACGCGAAATACGCGTCGCTTTCTTCTGCGCTGGTCTTGACGACGCGGCCCTCGATCCGCACCTGGCGTTCGAGCTCGATCCAGTAGAACAGCAGGCTCGCATACGGATTGGCGGCGAGTTCGCGGCCCTTGCGGCTTTGGTAGTTGGTGAAGAACACAAAGCCGCGCTCGTCGACGCCCTTGATCAGGAGGATGCGCGCCGACGGCCGGCCGCGCGAGTCGACCGTGGCCAGTGTCATCGTATTCGGCTCGGGCAGTTTGGCTTCGACCGCTTGTGCGAACCACGCTTCGAATTGACGGAACGGGTTGCGGTCGACATCGGCAATGTCCAACGAACCAAGCGAATAATTTTTACGAAGTTCGGCGAGTGTGGTCATTTTCTTATGCGAACGCTACAGTCCGGCCAGTATAGCTAAGGAGCGAAATTTTTGCGCGCGGGCCGGTCAAGGTTTGGCGCCGCCAGTTAGCGCGCGCAATGCGTTTGAGCGCGATCAGGCAAAATACGGCTGCGAACGCCTAAGTGGCGTCACTGAGTGTTGTTACTCAGCGGCATCACTGAGCGTTGCCACTGTCTGTTTGCCTGCTTTTCAACGAGCCTTCCATCATGCCCAGCGCCACCACGCAATTTGATCTTACTACCAGCCTCGACGGGAGTGAAACCGCCGATCGCGCGCGGCGCTTCGGCGGTATCGCCCGGCTGTATGGCGCGTCGGCGCTCGCTGCGTTCGAGCGTGCGCACGTCGCGGTGATCGGAATCGGCGGAGTCGGCTCGTGGGTTGCGGAGGCTCTCGCGCGCAGCGCGGTCGGCACGCTGACGCTGATCGATCTCGACAACGTCGCCGAGAGCAACACTAACCGACAGATCCACGCGCTCGACGGCAACTACGGAAAACCGAAGGTCGAGGCGATGGCTGAACGCATCGCGGCGATCAATCCGTTTTGCGATGTGCGGCTGGTGGAAGACTTCGTCGAGCCGGATAATTTCGCCTCGACGCTTGGCGGCGATTTCGATTACGTGATCGATGCGATCGACAGCGTGCGCACGAAAACCGCGTTGATCGCCTGGTGTGTCGAGAAGAAGCTGCCGTTGATCACGGTGGGCGGCGCGGGCGGCCAACTGGACCCCACGCGCATTCGCATCGACGATCTCGCGCTGACGATCCAGGACCCGTTGCTGTCGAAAGTACGTGGGCAATTGCGCAAACAGCACGGCTTTCCGCGAGGTCCGAAAGCGAAGTTCAAGGTGAGCGCGGTGTATTCAGACGAGCCTCTGATCTATCCGGAAGCAGCCGTCTGCGATATCGATGAGGAAGCCGAGCACGTGAGCACGTCGCCGGGACATACGGGGCCGGTCGGTCTGAATTGCGCGGGGTTCGGTTCGAGCGTGTGTGTGACCGCGAGCTTCGGTTTTGCGGCGGCCGCGCATGTGTTGCGGGCGTTGGCGAAACAGGCGGGATAGTTCTGCTAAATGCGCTCTGGTAAAGGCGCTCCTCTGGTAACGGCGGGTTGAAGCTGAGGTTGAAGCGTCGGTCAAAACGGCGGCCATGAAGCGGCCATGAGGCGGCCATGAAGCGGCCATGAAGCGGCCATGAAGCGGCGGCAGGTTCAGGCGCGGCGCATAGGTCAAACAGGCCGCGCCTGAACACGGCACAAAATTAAAACAGCGACGCGCTCAGCTTGCGCCGCCACTGCGACACCAGCTCCGGCTGGTGCGCGGCGAGATCGAACACCGAGAGCATCGTCTTGCGGCCGATGTCGTCGCGGAACGTGCGATCACGCTGCACGATCGCCAGCAGATGCTCGAGTGCGCCCGCGTAATTGCGGCGGGCGATCAGCGCGCTAGCCAGATCGAAGCGTGCTTCGAGATCGGCCGGGTCCGCGGCCACGCGGGCTTCGAGTGCGTCGGTGGGCGGCAGATCCGCTGCGGCATCCGCGGCGTCGAGGCGGGTCTTGATCGCGTTGAAGCGCGGGTCGATGCCTTGGGTGGTTGTCGGCGACAGCAAGTCGACTTCATTGCGGGCTTCGTCGATCCGATTGTCTTGCAGCAGCAGTTCGATCAGGTCCATGCGCGCTTCGTCGAAGCCTGGATCGTAGGCGAGCGCGGCTTGCAGCGCTTCGTATGCGTCTTCGCGGCGGCCTTCGGCGAGCGCGGCCTGCGCTTCCATGCGCGCCACATCCGCGCCTTGCGGCACGAGGCGGTCGAGAAACTCGCGCAGCTGACCTTCCGGCAGCACGCCGACAAACTGATCGACCGGCCGGCCGTCGGCAAACGCCATGACGTGCGGAATGCTGCGCACCTGAAAGTGCGCCGCCAGTTCCTGATTCTCTTCGACGTTCACCTTCACCAGCTTCCATTTGCCGGCGGCTTCGGCTTCGAGCTTTTCCAGCATCGGGCCGAGCGTCTTGCAGGGGCCGCACCACGGCGCCCAGAAATCGACCAGCACAGGGGCCAGCGTCGACGCGGTAATGACGTCTTTTTCGAAAGTGGCCAGAGTGGTGTCCATTGCGTCCTCGTCGATAAAACGGATTATTGATTTAGTTGGGGCCGAGCACCGCGAATTCAATGCGCCTTGCGCTCATTGACGCTCATTTGCGCACCGGCAGCGGAATCCATTCGGTTTCGCCCGGCACCTTGCCCATTTCCTGATTCGTCCAGGCGGTCTTGGCGGCCTCGATTTTTTCCCGCGAACTGGCGACGAAATTCCACTCGATAAAGCGCTCGCCGTCCAGTTTCTCGCCGCCGAGCAGCATCACGCGCGCGCCGTGGGTGCTGGCGAGCGTGACGGTTTCGTCGAGCGCCAGCACGGCCATCTGGCCCGCTTCGAGCGGTGTGCCGTCGATCTCCAGATCGCCTTCCGCCAGATAGACGCCGCGTTCCTCGTGCTCCGGTTCGAGCGCGAAGGCGCCGCCCGGCGCGAACTGCGCGGCGACATAGAGCGTGCCGGAAAATGTCGTGACCGGCGAGGTTTCGCCGAACGCCGTGCCGGCGATTACGCGCAGCGTGACGCCATTGCGCTCGACCACCGGCAGCGTATCCGCCGCGTGATGAGCGAAGGACGGTTCGGTGTCTTCGTCGGCGAGCGGCAGCGCGACCCACGTCTGGATGCCGTGCATCGTCTGACCGCTCGCGCGGTCTTCAGGCGGCGTGCGCTCGGAATGGACGATGCCGCGGCCGGCGGTCATCCAGTTGACGTCGCCGGGGAGGATCTTCTGCTCCGAGCCGAGGCTGTCGCGATGCATGATCGAGCCTTCGAACAGATATGTGACGGTCGCGAGGCCGATGTGCGGGTGCGGCCGCACGTCGAGACCCACACCGGGTTCGAGCGTGGCGGGGCCCATGTGGTCGAAGAAGATGAACGGGCCGATCAGGCGCGCCGCCATGGCCGGCAATACACGCCGCACGGTGAGATTGCCGACGTCGCGCAGATGCGGCTTGAGGACTGCTTTGATCGAAGAGGACATGGACTGGCTCGGCTGGGAAGGGTGGCTTGGGGGCTCAGTAGACGATTCTACTGCGGTGCGCCAAATGCTGCGGTTTGCGGCGGTCCGGCGGTCCGGCGTTCCGGCGCTCCAGCGGTCCGGCGACCCAGCGACCCAGCGATCAGGCGATCAGGTTACCCAGCGATCAAGCGTTCCGGGAATCCGTAGTGCGCGCGAGCGCTAGACGCTTCCGGCTCCGCTACACTGCCAGCTTCAACAATTAAACGGAGACTGGGATGTCGCCCAGGGACCTACTGCTCGCGCTGGTCGTCGTCGTCGCGTGGGGCGTCAATTTCGTCGTGATCAAGGTGGGCCTGCATGGCGTGCCGCCGATGCTGCTCGGCGCGTTGCGCTTCACGCTCGCGGCGGTGCCGGCGGTGTTTTTCGTCAAACGGCCGCGGATGCCGTGGCGCTGGCTGCTCGTGTACGGCGCGACCATCTCGTTCGGCCAGTTCGCCTTTCTGTTCTCGGCGATGTATGTCGGCATGCCGGCCGGGCTTGCTTCGCTCGTGTTGCAGGCGCAGGCGTTTTTCACGCTGATTTTCGCGGCGCTGTTTCTGCGCGAGCGCTTTCGCGTATCGAACGTCGTCGGTCTGCTGATCGCGGCGGGCGGCCTCGCGGTGATCGGCCTGCAAGGCGGCCACGCGATGACGCTCGCCGGCTTCGTCCTCACGCTGTGTGCCGCGTGTTGCTGGGCGCTCGGCAACATCGTCACCAAGAAGGTCGGCAATGTCGATCTGGTCGGACTGGTGGTGTGGGGCAGTCTGATTCCTCCGTTGCCGTTTTTAGCGCTCTCGTATGCATTCGAGGGGCCGCAGCGGATCGTCGCAGCGTTGTCCGGCATCGGCGCGATGTCGATCTTCGCGGTGGTGTACCTTGCGTTCATCGCGACGCTGCTCGGTTACGGCCTGTGGAGCAGGCTGTTGTCGCGCTATCCGGCGAGCCAGGTGGCGCCGTTTTCGCTGCTGGTGCCGATTGTCGGGCTGGCGTCGGCGTCGCTGTTGCTCGACGAGCGGTTGTCCGCCGAGCAGGTCGTCGGCGCGCTGCTGGTGATGGCGGGGCTGGCGGTGAATGTGTTTGGCGGCTGGGTCGTGCAACGGCTATCGCCGGCACGCTGATCGCCGGTGCATCGTGACGGAGTTGAAAAAACGGCCGCCTCGAGCGGCCGTTTTTCTATCGCGCGAGTCGTGACGTGAATGACATGACGGTGACATGACATAGCGCCGCGCGGCGACACGCCGCGGCATCAAGTCATGCGGTTTTTCGCCAACGGAGGATTTGCCGCGAAATAGCGTTTGATGCCGTTCATGATCGCATCGGCCATCTTGTCGCGATAGGCGTCGTCGTTCAGGCGCCGCTCTTCGTCCGGATTGCTGATGAAGGCGGTCTCCACAAGGATCGACGGAATGTCCGGCGCCTTCAGCACCGCAAACCCCGCCTGTTCGACCGAACCCTTGTGCAGCTTGTTGATGCCGCCGATTTCCTTCAGCACGAAGTTGCCGTAGCGCATCGAATCGCGAATCTGCGCGGTGGTCGACATATCGAACAGCGCGCGGTTGACGGTTGCGTCGGCCGATTTGATGTTGATCCCGCCGATCTGGTCCGACGAGTTCTCCTTGTTCGCCATCCAGCGCGCGGCCGCGCTCGACGCGCCGTGGTCGGACAACGCGAATACCGACGAGCCCTTCGCATCGGGCGTGGTGAATGCGTCGGCGTGGATCGACACGAACAGGTCCGCGCCGACACGCCGCGCTTTCTGCACGCGCACATTCAGCGGCACGAAGAAGTCGGCGTCGCGCGTCATCATCGCGCGCATGTTCGGCTGCGCATCGATCTTCGCGCGCAGCTTCTTGGCGATGTCGAGTGCGACGTGTTTCTCGTACGTACCCGAGCCGCCGATTGCGCCCGGGTCTTCGCCGCCGTGGCCAGGGTCGATCGCGACAGTCAGGAGACGCACGGTGTTGCTCTTGCCGGATTTGGGCGCGGTGAACGCGTAGGTATCGTCGCCGTCGCTGTCGCCGCCATTGATGCCGCCGCTGGTGCCACTGCTGGTGCTACCACTGCTGCCCCCTTTGTTGCGGGCAATCGCGGTGGGCGGCGCCGCCGGCGTAGCCGGCGCTGAGGGCTTGCCCAGGATCGGCGGAACGGGCGCCGGTGCCGGCGTGATGTGCACCGGCGGACGCGGCACGTTGGACGCGGACCCGCTGCTGCCGTTCTGCGCGTAGCGCTCGAAGAACGCTTCGCTGTTGTCGGCGGTGGGCGGCGTGGTGCCGGGGCCGCTCAGCGTGGCCGGCGGTGCGCTGTTTTCGTTCAGGCTCTGTTCCTTGCGCTCGGTCTGCGCGAGCAGATCCATCAGCGGATCGGGCGCGACGGCGGGGTACAGGTCGAACACGAGCCGGTACTTGTACGCGCCGACCGGCGTCAGCGTGAACACCTGCGGCTTTACCGAACCCTTCAGGTCGAACACCATTCGCACGACATGCGGCTGATATTGGCCGACGCGCACCGACTGAATTTGCGGATCGTTCGGCGTGATCTTCGACACCAGATCCTTGAGCGCCTGATCGAGATCGAGGCCGTTCAGATCGACTACCAGCCGGTCCGGGCCTTGCAACAGCTGCTGGGTGTTTTGCAAAGGCTGATCCGATTCGATCGTCACGCGCGTGTAATCCCGCGCCGGCCAGACGCGCACGCCGAGCACGGAACTGGCTCGCGCGAGACGCGGCGCAACGAGGCCGAGCACCAGCGTGGAGGCGCCCGCGCGCAGAATCTGCCGGCGCCGCCAGTTATGCGTTGCGGTCGCCGCCGATTCGATCGAGCGGAACGGTTTGATCAACATCTTTCGAGACATGCCTTTCCTGATTCGCTGTATGCCCGTGCGACGAGCACCCGGCCGTCGCCCTCGCTGTCCAGCTCGAGCGAGAAGACGAGATCCGGCACGCCTAACAGACGCCCTGCGCGTTGCGGCCATTCGACGAGGCAGACCGCGCCGCTGTCGAAGTACTCGCGAAAGCCCGCGTCGGCCCATTCGGCCGGATCGGTGAATCTGTACAGATCGAAGTGATAGAGCGCGAGTTCCCCTGCGGGCCGCTCGAGCACATACGGTTCGACGAGTGTGTACGTCGGACTGCGCACGCGGCCGATGTGGCCGAGGCCGCGCAAGGTCGCGCGCACGAGTGTGGTTTTGCCGGCGCCGAGGTCGCCGACGAGTTGTACATGCAGTCCGTGGAATGCCTGATCGTCTCTCGCGCCCGACGCGTGTTGCCGCGCTTTTTGCTGCATGCCGCGCATGCTTTCGATCGCCTGCGCGAAACGCGCGCCGAATGCGTTGGTGGCGACTTCGTCCGCGAGCGCGAAAGAGCGTTCGAGCAGGACATCGGCGGGCGGTTGGATCGCGAGATCGGAATTGACGGGCATTCTCGTAAAATGGAGTGATGAACCGAAGTCCGGAGTCCCCAGTTTCCTGCACGCCTGCGTCTGCTGACGATGCGCGTGCCGTGCGTCATTTCGATGAAGCGGCGCTGGAAGCGCTCGCGCGACGCATCAAAACGTGGGGCCGTGAACTGGGTTTCGGGGCGATCGGCATTAGCGATACCGATCTCTCCGCTGCCGAAGCGCCGCTTGCAGCATGGCTGGAGGCGGGTTGCCACGGCGAGATGGATTATATGGCGAAACACGGGATGAAACGCGCGCGGCCCGCCGAGCTTGTGGCCGGCACGCGACGTGTGATTACCGCCCGCATCGCCTATTTGCCCATGCAGACGCCGAGCGGAAAGGCGGCCGAAAGCGCGTTGTCCGATGCGGCGCCTGTGCCGCAAGACTGGCGCGCAGCCGAACATGCGCGGCTCGCGGACCCGTCGGCGGCGGTGGTGTCGATCTATGCGCGGGGCCGCGATTACCACAAGGTGATGCGTAACCGTTTGCAACATCTGGCCGAAAAAATCGAAGCGGAGATCGGTGCGTTCGGCTATCGCGTGTTCACCGATTCCGCGCCGGTGCTGGAAGTCGAACTCGCGCAGAAGGCGGGTATCGGCTGGCGCGGCAAGCACACGCTGCTGCTGCAACGCGACGCCGGTTCGCTGTTTTTTCTCGGCGAGATCTATGTCGATGTGCCCTTGCCCACGGATGCCGAAACCGCGCCCGAACAGGCCCCCGAAACCCCCGGTTCGCACTGCGGCAGTTGCACGCGCTGCATCGCCGCGTGTCCGACCGGCGCGATCGTTGCGCCATATAAGGTCGACGCGCGGTTGTGCATTTCATATTTGACGATCGAATTGAAGGGCAGTATTCCCCTGGAATTGCGGCCGCTGATCGGCAATCGTGTGTATGGCTGCGACGATTGTCAGCTCGTGTGTCCATGGAACAAGTTCGCGCAGGCCGCGCCGGTCGCCGATTTCGACGTGCGGCACGGGCTCGATCGCGCGACGCTGGTCGAGCTGTTCGCGTGGAGCGCGGACGAGTTCGATACGCGCATGCAGGGCAGTGCGATTCGCCGCATCGGCTATGAGTGTTGGCTGCGCAATCTGGCGGTGGGGATGGGCAATGCGCTGCGCGCGCCGGCTGGTAGCTTGAGCGGAGATGCGCGCGAGGCGATTGTGGCCGCGTTGCGCTCGCGCACCGACGACCCTTCCGCCCTGGTGCGCGAGCATGTGGAATGGGCGTTGGAAGCGGCGTAAAGTAGCGGCATTCCGGTGGGGCGTCTGTTCCTGGTTTGTTCCTGCTGGAGCGCCTGGACCCCATGCAGGTACGCTATCCTGGAACCTGAAACACCGTGCCAGTCATGAGGCAAGCAACCATGTTCAACGCAGTGATCGATGCGCCGTTCGGCAAGGTCGGCATCCGCCTCGAAGGCGGCGCAGTGCGCGAGATCGTTTATCTGCCGGAGTCGGTGCAGAATGTTGCGCCGGACACGCCGTTGGCGAAGCAGGCCGTCGAGCAGATCGAGCGCTATTTCGAGCGGGCGTCCGCGAAGTTCGAATTGCCGCTCGCGCCGGTTGGTACCGCGTTTCAGAAACGCGTCTGGCAGGCGATCAGCGACATCCCGCCCGGCGTCGTGCTGACCTACGGGCAATTGGCGAAGAAAGTGGGCAGCGCGCCGCGTGCGGTGGGGCAGGCGTGCGGCGCCAACTATTTTCCGATCGTGATTCCGTGTCATCGGGTGGTGAGTTCGAGCGGCATCGGCGGCTTTGCGAATCACGCCGAAGACGGCTTCTTTCGCAACGTCAAGCGCTGGCTCCTGGCGCATGAAGGCATTCCCTACGCATGAGCGGCACACTGACTGACGACGCGCCCGCCGCGTCACCCCTGTTTCTGGCGAGCTCGGCGTCGATCGACGCTTTCTGCGACGCGTTGTGGCTCGAGCACGGCCTGTCGCGCAACACGCTCGACGCATACCGCCGCGATCTGCGGCTGTTTTGCGAATGGCTCGCGCAAACCCGCAACACGTCGCTCGATACCGCCAGCGAAGCCGATCTCGCCGCCTATAGCGCGGCGCGTCAGAAAGACAAATCGACTTCGGCGAACCGGCGGCTTTCGGTGTTTCGCCGCTACTACGGCTGGGCGGTGCGCGAGCATCGGGCGAATGTCGATCCGACGCTGCGCATCCGGTCGGCCAAACAACCGCCGCGTTTTCCTTCGACGCTCACCGAAGCGCAAGTCGAAGCGCTGCTCGGCGCTCCCGATATCGACACGCCTCTGGGCCTGCGCGACCGCACGATGCTCGAACTGATGTACGCGAGCGGTTTGCGCGTCACCGAACTCGTCACGCTGAAGACGGTGGAAATCGGGCTGAACGACGGCGTGGTGCGCGTGATGGGCAAGGGCTCGAAAGAGCGCCTGATTCCGTTCGGCGAAGAGGCGCACGGCTGGATCGAACGCTATCTGCGCGAAGCGCGGTCGGCGCTGCTGGGCGCTCGCGCGGCCGACGCGCTGTTCGTCACGACGCGCGCCGAGGGCATGACGCGTCAGCAGTTCTGGAACATCATCAAGCGGCACGCCGCGGCGGCCGATGTGCACGCGCCGCTGTCGCCGCACACGCTGCGGCACGCGTTTGCAACGCACTTGCTGAACCACGGCGCCGACCTGCGCGTCGTGCAACTGCTGCTCGGCCATACTGATATCTCGACCACGCAGATCTATACGCACGTGGCCCGTGAGCGCTTGAAGTCGCTGCATGCGCAGCATCATCCGCGGGGGTGATCGCGCTTGCTATCACGGTTGCCATGGTCGTTGCCGTTGCGTTAAACGAACTCGCGCAGCCGGTGCTTGAGAATCTTGCCCGTCGATGCCGCCGGCAACGCGGCGAGGACTTTCACTTCGGCAGGACGCTTATACGGCGCGAGACGTGCGCCGCACCACGCGATCAGTTCCGCAGGCGTCACCTTGGCGCCCGCCGTCAATTCGACGAATGCGACAACCTCCTCGTTGCCTTCGGCCGCGCGTCCGATCACCGCCGATTGCACGACCTCCGGATGCGCGTTCAACACATGCTCGACCTCGGCCGGATAGACGTTAAAACCCGAGCGGATGATCAACTCCTTGCTGCGCCCGACGATATGCAACGCGCCGTCCGCCTCCTGGCGCGCCAGATCGCCGGTCCTGAGCCAGCCGTCGGCGGTGACGGTTGCGCGAGTCTGCTCCGGGTTGCGGTAATAGCCGAGCATCACGTTCGGTCCGCGCACCCACAGCTCGCCGATCGCGCCCGGTGCTGCCTCGATGCCGTCGAGCCCGACGAACCGCACCTCGACCCCCGGAATGACCTCGCCGGCCGAGCAATCGCTGCGCGGCGCATCGAGCATGGTGTGTGAAACGGTCGGGCTGCTTTCGGTCATGCCGTAGCCGTTGTGCAGCGGCAGGCCGTAGACGCTTTCCACCTGCGCTTTCAGCGCGGCGTCGAGCGGCGAGCCGCCCGAATAGGCAAAGCGCAGATGTGGCGCGGACCACGCGTGGCCGTGCGTCTGCAAATGTTCGAGCAGTTTCGCGTGCATGGCCGGGACGCCCTGGAAGATCGACACGCGCTCTTCGGCGAGCGCGCGGCGCACGGCTTCCGGCGCGAAACGCGGCGCGAGGCGCAGCGCTGCGCCGGCGTGCAGACTGCCGAGGCAAACCGATGCGAAGCCGTACACGTGCGAGATCGGCAGCACGGCGTACACGACGTCGTCCGGACCGACTTTGCGCAGGCGGCTCGACACGGCCGCGATGAACAGCAGATTGCGGTGCGACAGCATCACGCCCTTCGGCGCGCCGGTTGTGCCGGTGGTGTAGATCAGCGCGGCACATTGGCGCTCGCCGGCGGATTCGACGGGTTCCGCTTTCACGGTGTCGTCCACCGCGTAGGACCATGCGCCGATATCCGGCGTGATGGCGGGCGCCTGGCGGGCTTGATGGCGCTGCGCGTGCTGTTGCGCATCGGCCGAGCTTTCGACCGCATACGCGACCACGCGAGGCTGCGCATGCGCACGGATCGTATCGAGCTCGGCAGCCGACAGGCGCGCGTTCGATACCAGCGCCCACGCATCGAGCCTCGCGGTTGCAAACAGCAGCACGATCTGCACGATGCTGTTTTCCGCGACGATCATCACGCGATCGCCGCCGCGCACGCCCCATTCGCGGAGCAGCGCGGCAACGGCGTCGACGGCTTCCAGCAGTTGCGCATTGGTGAGACGGCGGGCATCCTCGATCAAGGCGACGTGCTGCGGATCGCGCGCGGCCGCGAGCGCGGGAATCGCGGCGATGCGCGCGGGCAACGCGGCGAGCAGCGCGGGAATATCGATGGCATGGCGAGTGGACGAAGCGAGGCTCAAGGCTGTCTCCGGAAAACGGTGTGATGCCCGGCATGCGTTGCGCCGGAAGATTTTCGAACGATCGTGCCACAGCCGCCGAGCCCGCACAATTGACCGTTCGGCAAATAGCCGTTGCGCAAACTCGCCATTACAATGCGCCGATGAGCAAATCCAGACACGTCTCCGAAACGCCCGCGACGCAGTTTTTGCGCCGTCACGGCGTCACGTTCGGCGAACATCCTTACGATTATGTCGAGCACGGCGGCACCGGGGAATCGGCGCGCCAGCTCGGGGTGGACGAACATCACGTCGTCAAGACCCTGGTAATGGAAGACGAGCACGCCAGGCCGCTGATCGTGCTGATGCACGGCGACCGTACCGTCAGCACCAAGAATCTCGCGCGGCAGATCGGCGCGAAACGCGTCGAGCCGTGCAAGCCCGAGGTGGCGAACCGGCATTCCGGTTATCTGATCGGCGGCACCTCGCCATTCGGCACGCGTAAGCAGATGCCGGTGTACGTGGAGTCCACGATTCTGGAACTGGACCGGGTCTGGCTGAACGGCGGGCGGCGCGGCTTTCTGGTCAGCATTGCACCCGCGGTCTTGACCGAATTGCTGGCGGCCAGGCCGGTGCAATGCGCGAGTGTCGATTGACGTTTGCCTGAATGTTTTCCGGACGGGCGGGTTCGGTAGAATGTGCGCCGTTTCGTTCCCTGTTGCGGTTGGGGTATCGAGTTTCAGACCGCCGATCCTTATAAGAGTCCCAGATGCAAAACCTGATCGTTGCTGTCGTTGCCTACCTGATCGGTTCGGTGTCGTTCGCCGTGATCGTGAGCGCCGCGATGGGGCTGGACGACCCGCGCTCGTACGGCTCGGGCAACCCGGGCGCCACCAACGTGCTGCGCAGCGGCAGCAAGAAGGCCGCGATTCTCACCCTGATCGGCGATGCGTTCAAAGGATGGCTGCCGGTGTGGTTCGTCGTGCACTTCGGCGCACGTTTCGGGCTCGATGACACCTCGGTGGCGATCGCGTCGGTCGCCGTGTTCCTTGGTCACCTGTATCCGGTCTTCTTCCGCTTCAAGGGCGGCAAGGGCGTGGCCACGGCGGCGGGCGTGCTGCTCGCGATCAACCCGATTCTCGGCCTCGCGACCGTGCTGACGTGGCTGATCGTGGCGTTCTTCACGCGCTATTCGTCGCTGGCTGCATTGGCCGCGGCGGTGTTCGCACCGCTCTTCGACGGCTTTCTGTTCGGGCCGCACGTCATTGCGCTGGCCATCGTCGTGATGAGCTCGCTGCTGGTGTGGCGGCACCGTGGCAACATCGCCAAGCTGATGCGCGGCCAGGAAAGCCGCATAGGCGACAAGAAAAAGGCCGACTCGGCAGCGAGCACGGCGGCTGGCAACGATCTTTGAGAGGCTGCGGGCTGCGCCTCCAGTCACGCCGCTAAATGACGCGGCTGAGTTGTGCCTTCAAGGCGCGCCGACAGGCGGGACGCCTTGGCCCGGCCGCCGCGTTGGCGCGCCAGGAGCGGGTTTTAGTCGCGGAAGTTGTTGAAGTCGAGCGGCGTGTCGGTCACGTCCTTGCGCAGCATCGCGATCACGCTTTGCAGATCGTCGCGCTTGGCGCCGGTGATACGTACCGCGTCACCCTGAATGCTCGCCTGCACCTTGATCTTGCTGTCCTTCACGAGGCGCACGATTTTCTTCGACAGATCGCCGGACACGCCCTTCTTGATCTTGATGACCTGTTTGACCTTGTCGCCGCCGATCTTCTCGATCTTGCCGTAGTCGAGGAAGCGCACGTCTACGTTGCGCTTGGCCATTTTGGACAACAGCACGTCTTTCACCTGTCCGAGCTTGAAGTCGTCGTCCGCGTAGGCCGTGATTTCGTTTTCCTTGTGTTCGACGCGCGCGTCCGACCCTTTGAAGTCGAAGCGGGTTGAAATTTCCTTGTTGGACTGCTCGATCGCGTTCTTGACTTCGATCATGTTCGCTTCGCAGACGACGTCGAACGATGGCATTGCTTTCTCCCAATAGTGCTGCGGTGCGTGACGCGGCCGGACGGCTGCGCACGGGGCACTCGCTATAATCACGGACCGGACGTCATTTTACCGACGCCACTCCCTTTTGCCCAAGGCCGCCGCGCATTGTCGCTTGGCCGGGGCCAGATGTCGTTTCATTCTTCTCATTCTGATGTCCCAATCCGATTCCGCCGCGTTCATTGCCGGCTATCCGCTGAAGACCCATAACACGTTCGGCTTCGATGTTCGTGCGCAGTTTGCGTGCCGGATCGAACGCGAAGCGCAGCTGATGGCGGCCGTGCGCGATCCGCGAGTGGTGGGGCTGCCGCGGCTGGTGCTGGGCGGCGGCAGCAATGTCGTGCTGACTGGCGACTTCGGCGGGCTGGTTTTGCTGGTCGCGTTGCAAGGCCGCCGTCTCGTGCGCGAAGACAACGACGCCTGGTATGTCGAGGCGGCCGCCGGCGAGCCGTGGCATGACTTCGTCGCATGGACTTTGGCGCAAGGATTGCCCGGGTTGGAGAACCTCGCGCTGATTCCGGGCACGGTGGGGGCGGCGCCGATCCAGAACATTGGCGCGTATGGGCTGGAGATGTGCGAGCGTTTTGCGGCGCTGCGGGCGGTCGAGCTAGCGACTGGCGAGGTCGTGGAACTCGACGCCGAGGCGTGCCGGTTCGGTTATCGCGACAGTTTTTTCAAGCGGGAAGGGCGTGACCGTTTCGTGATTACGTCGGTCACGTTCCGCTTGCCGAAGGTTTGGACGCCGCGGGCCGGGTATGCGGATATTGCGCGCGAACTCGCCGCGAGCGGCCAAGGCGACGCGCGGCCCACTGCGCAGGCGATCTTCGATGCGGTGGTCGCGGTTCGGCGTGCCAAGCTGCCCGATCCGCTGCAACTCGGCAATGCGGGGAGTTTCTTCAAGAATCCGGTGGTCGAGGCGGCGCAGTTTGAAGCGCTGAAGGCGCAGGAGCCGGAGCTCGTGTCCTATCTTCAGCCGGATGGCCGGGTGAAGCTTGCAGCGGGCTGGTTGATCGATCGATGCGGCTGGAAGGGCCGTGCAATGGGCGCTGCGGCCGTGCACGAGCGGCAGGCGCTGGTGCTGGTGAATCGCGGCGGCGCGAGCGGCGCGGAGGTGTTGGCGCTGGCGCGGGCGATTCAGGAGGATGTGCTGGCGCGGTTTGGGGTTGAGCTGGAAGCGGAGCCGGTTTGTTTGTGATGGCTTGAATTGACTGCATGGCGTAAAGAAAAAGGCGCCGGGAGTTTTCTCCTGGCGCCTTTTTTGCTTCCGTGTTTTGATTTCGGCGCTTAACTTCGCTGTCGCGAAGTTAGCCTTCACCGAAATGCACGTCCTCAGCTACGCTGACTGGGCATTTTGGTTCCGGCCCGCGCCTTCGGCGCTTAACTTCGCTGTCGCGAAGTTAGCCTTCACCGAAATGCACGTCCTCAGCTGCGCTGACGACGTGCATTTTCTGCAATCCGCATGCGCAGCGCGTTCAGCTTGATGAACCCGCCAGCGTCGGCTTGATTGTATGCGCCGCCGTCGTCGTCGAACGTGGCGATGGTCTTGTCGAACAGCGTTTCCTTCGAATCGCGAGCGACAACCGACACGCTGCCCTTGTACAGCTTCACACGCACCCAGCCGTTGACCTTCTCTTGCGTATGGTCGATCAGCACCTGGATCGCGCGGCGCTCCGGGCTCCACCAGTAGCCGTTATAAATCAGCGACGCATAGCGAGCCATCAGGTCGTCCTTCAGGTGGGCCACTTCACGGTCGAGCGTGATCGACTCGATGCCGCGGTGCGCCTTCAGCATGATCGTCCCGCCCGGCGTTTCATAACAGCCGCGCGACTTCATGCCGACGTAACGGTTTTCCACCAGATCCAGACGGCCGATGCCGTGCTTGCCGCCCAAACGGTTCAGTTCGGTCAGCATCTCGGCCGCCGACAAACGCTTGCCATTGATCGCAACCGGATCGCCGTGCTCGTATTCGATGTCGATGTATTCAGCCTGGTCCGGAGCCTGTTCCGGCGACACCGTCCAGCGCCACATTTCCGGCTCGGCTTCGGCCTTCGGATCTTCGAGGTGACGGCCTTCGAACGAAATGTGCAGCAGGTTCGCGTCCATCGAATACGGCGCGCCGCCCTGCTTGTGCTTCATTTCGATCGGAATGCCGGCCTTTTCGGCGTACGCGAGCAGCTTTTCGCGCGACAGCAGATCCCATTCGCGCCACGGTGCGATCACCTTGATGCCCGGTTCCAGCGCGTAGTAGCCGAGTTCGAAGCGAACCTGGTCATTGCCCTTGCCGGTTGCGCCGTGCGACACCGCTTGCGCGCCGGTTGCGCGGGCGATCTCGATCTGACGCTTGGCGATCAGCGGACGCGCGATCGACGTGCCCAGCAGGTACTCGCCTTCGTAGATCGTGTTGGCGCGGAACATCGGGAACACGAAATCGCGCACGAACTCTTCGCGCAGGTCTTCGATAAAGATGTTTTCCTGCTTGATGCCGAGTTGCAGGGCTTTCTTGCGCGCCGGTTCCAGCTCTTCGCCCTGGCCGATGTCGGCCGTAAACGTGATGACTTCGGCGTCGTAGTTGTCCTGCAACCACTTCAGGATGACGGAGGTGTCGAGGCCGCCCGAATAGGCGAGCACGACTTTCTTGATATCGCTCATGGTGAACTCGTAGCTGGAGAAAGCGGGAAAACAGGGCGCGCCGGGCGTTCCGGAGCGCGGAAAAACACTATTTTGACACTAAACCGCCGGGTGCCCGCGTTTTTGGGACGGTGCGGCGGTGTTAGCCGGGTCCGCTTGCGACTACAAACCTCGGCTGGATGCGTGGCGCCGACGTGGTTGCCTTGCCTCGTATATCAAGGCCACGTCGCAAGGTCCCGTCGCGCTTCACGCAAATGCTGCGCGATAGCTCGCTCAGTGATTCAGCTTGCCGAGCAGCAAATATTCCATCAAAGCCTTTTGCACGTGCAGACGGTTTTCCGCTTCGTCCCACACGACGCTTTGCGGGCCGTCGATCACTTCCGCGCTGACTTCCTCACCGCGGTGTGCGGGCAGGCAATGCATGAAGAGCGCATCTGGATTCGCGCGCGCCATCATGTCGGCATCAACGCACCAGTCTGCGAACGCTTTTTTGCGCGCTTCGTTTTCGGCTTCGAAGCCCATGCTGGTCCACACGTCTGTGGTGACCAGGTCGGCGCCAGCGCAGGCTTCATGCGGATCGTCGAATTCCTGGAAGAAGGGCGCGCTCCCGGGCGCGACCAGCGCGCGGTCGAGCTTGTAGCCCGGCGGCGTGGACAGGCGCAGCTTGAAGCCGAGAATCTGCGCGGCTTCGATCCACGTGTACAGCATGTTGTTGGCGTCGCCGACCCACGCGACCGTCTTGCCGCGAATCGGCCCGCGATGCTCGAAGTACGTGAAGATGTCCGCCAGCACCTGGCACGGGTGATATTCGTTGGTCAGCCCGTTGATCACCGGCACGCGCGAATTCTCGGCAAAGCGCTGGAGGATGTCCTGGCCGAAGGTGCGGATCATGATGATGTCGACCATGCGCGAGATCACTTGCGCTGCGTCTTCGATCGGTTCGCCGCGGCCGAGCTGCGTGTCGCGCGTGCTCATGAACACGGCGTGGCCGCCCAGTTGGAAGATGCCGGCTTCGAACGACAGGCGCGTGCGCGTCGAGTTTTTCTCGAAGATCATCGCGAGCGTGCGGTCGTGCAGCGGATGGTAAGTCTCGTAGTTCTTGAACTTACGCTTCAGAATGCGTGCGCGTTCCAGCACGTACTCGTAGTCGTCCAGCGAGAAATCCTTGAACTGCAGATAGTGGCGAATTTTCTTGGCGGTCATGAAACAAATACGGCGGTCTCACCCGGCAGGATTGCCGGACGGCGCCGCCGTCGTTTGTGGTAACTCAATGCAGCATAAAGGATTTCGCCTCGTTTGACGAGTCGCCCAAAAGGCTGGTGAAGGCGTGTGAAAGCCTCGCGCAACCTTCGGACGAGACTTATGTGCACTGCGGGAAAAGGTCTGCTGCGCTATAATCCGCGGGTTATCCCAAAGCCCAGCAGGCCGGTATTTCGCTTGCGGGACACGGCTCGCGCGCCCGGAAAGCTGTCCTGGCGGTGCGCCGTCATGACGATCGCCAGGGCGGCTGTGTGCAGCCTTCTTTTGCGGTCTCTGGCGGCGCGGTTCGCCATAGGGGCGTGCACGACGTGTTCAGGCAGTTAAAGAGCCGATTTACCGTCCGCGTTGCTCTCACCTCGCTGGGCAGTCACACAGGTATTCCTACATGGCCGAAGCACCCCCAACCGAATATTTCATTCAGGGCATTACCTCGACCGGAAAAAGATTTCGGCCGAGCGACTGGTCGGAGCGGCTCGCGGGCGTGATGTCGTGCTTCGGCCCGGGCGCCAAGGGGCCGAACGCTTACCTGCAATACTCGCTGTACGTCCGGCCAACCATGATCGGCGACCTCAAATGCGTGATTCTGGATTCGCGCTTGCGCGACATCGAACCCATGGCCTTCGATTTCGTGCTCAACTTCGCGAAAGACAACGACCTCGTCGTGACAGAGGCGTGTGAGTTGCCCCCCGAGCACGGCACGCAGCAAGGCAAAAACGCGCGTTAAAGCGCAAGCGAGCATCAGCAAAAAAACAAAAACCCGCCGGCAGCGGGTGTTTTTGTGTCCGCAGCATGGGCTTCGGCGCGCAACCCGTCGGTCGCGAAAGATCATGAAGCGCCAAGCAAAAAAGCCCGCCGAAGCGGGCTTTCATGACGCAGCGGAAACAGGAGGTAGCCCACCGAAGCGGGCTGGCCGGATTTACTGCGCTGCGGACGCTTGCAGACCCTTGATGGCTGCAGCGAGGCGGCTCTTATGGCGAGCTGCCTTGTTCTTGTGAACGATTTTCTTGTCGGCGATGATGTCGATGGTCTTCGACGACGCCTGGAAGATTTCAGCGGCCTTAGCCTTGTCGCCGGCGTCGATCGCCTTGCGCACAGCCTTGATAGCCGTGCGGAACTTCGAGCGCAGTGCCGAGTTGTGCGAGTTTGCCTTGGCGGCCTGGCGGGCGCGCTTGCGTGCTTGTGCGGAGTTAGCCATGACGGTTCCTTATCCTGTTCCTGTTTCCAGTACCTGACCTTCAAGTGGTGAGGCGCTGCTTTTTGATCCGAACTCTTGGAAGCGATTGCCCAAGAGCGCAAAAGTGTCGAAATAATCGACGAATTAGCCGATCGAACTACGTGAAGGCGGGCTCGTGTTCGGGGTGTTTCGAGGCCGGGTAGTGCACTTCAGTGCAACTTTGGACCCCGTCCGAAAATTGAGCGAGCTTCGAAACCGACAATTATAGCAACAAAATCAGGCACGTGGCAACGGGCAATGAACAACCCGAATGAGCCGGTCCGGTGCGCGAAGCCTTCCGTTCCGTAAGCCGCCACGCGCCGCGCGCCTGCTGGTGCGCTCGTTTGTGCGCGTTTGTACGTTTATCGGCGCGATGGCAGGAGGCTCGCGACTGGCCCGCGAGCCAGCCGGCGCAAGCAACTAAAAACGTCTCGATCGGCCTTCCGGTCGAACGTCTGCGGCTCAAATCGGTCCGAATCGCGTCCTGCCTCATCGTCCGCACTTGCGGCACCCGTATAATAAGCGCCCCATGAATCTATTCCGAGCCCTGCTGACGGTCAGCGGCTTCACGCTGCTGTCGCGCGTGACCGGACTGGCCCGCGAAACACTGATCGCCCGCGCGTTCGGTGCCAGTCAATTCACTGACGCGTTCTACGTCGCCTTCCGCATTCCGAACCTGCTGCGCCGCATTTCCGCGGAAGGTGCATTCTCCCAAGCCTTCGTGCCGATTCTCGCCGAGTTCAAGAACCAACAGGGACACGACGCCACCAAGGCACTCGTCGACGCCACCTCGACGGTGCTCGCCTGGGCGTTGGCGATCCTGTCGGGGATCGGCGTGGTAGGGGCGTCGGGCGTGGTGTTCGCCGTCGCGTCCGGTTTGGCGCATGAGGGCCAAGCCTACGCGCTCGCGGTCACCATGACGCGCATCATGTTCCCGTACATCATTTTCATCTCGCTGACGTCGCTGGCGTCGGGCGTGCTGAACACATACAAGAACTTCTCGCTGCCGGCGTTCGCGCCGGTCCTGCTGAACGTCGCGTTCATCGTCGCGGCGGTGTTCGTCGCGCCGCATCTGCAAACGCCGGTGTACGCGCTCGCGTGGGCGGTGATCGCGGGCGGCGTGCTGCAGTTCGTGGTGCAACTGCCGGGTCTGAAGAAGATCGACATGCTGCCGCGCATCGGCCTCAATCCGCTGCGGGCGCTTGCGCATCGCGGCGTGAAGCGGGTGCTCTCGAAGATGGTGCCGGCGATGTTCGCCGTTTCGGTCGCCCAGATCAGCCTGATCATCAACACCAATATTGCGTCGCGGATCGGTCCGGGCGCGGTTTCGTGGATCAACTACGCCGACCGCCTGATGGAGTTTCCGACCGCGCTGCTCGGCGTCGCGCTCGGCACGATCCTGTTGCCGAGTCTGTCGAAAGCACACGTCGACGCCGATCCGCACGAATATTCGTCGCTGCTCGACTGGGGGCTGCGCGTGACCTTCCTGCTGGCCGCGCCGAGCGCAATCGCGTTGTTTTTCTTCGCCGAGCCGCTTACCGCGACGCTGTTTCATTACGGCAAGTTCGACGGCAATTCGGTCGTGATGGTCGGCCGCGCGTTGGCGGCTTACGGCATCGGGCTGATCGGTCTGATTCTCATCAAGATTCTCGCGCCCGGTTTCTACGCGAAGCAGGACATCAAAACGCCGGTGAAGATCGGCGTCGGCGTGCTGATCGTCACGCAGTTGAGCAACTACCTGTTCGTGCCGATTTTCTCGCATGCGGGCCTCACGCTGAGCGTCGGGCTGGGCGCGTGCGTCAATGCGCTGTTGTTGTTCATCGGCTTGCGCAGGCGCGGCATCTATATGCCGTCGAAGGGCTGGCTGAAGTTTTTCGTGCAATTGCTCGGTGCCTGCCTCGTGCTGGCCGGCGCGATGCATTGGCTGGCGATCAGCTTCGACTGGATCGGCATGCATAACCGGCCGGTCGACCGCATCGTCTTGCTGGGCGCGTGCCTCGTTCTGTTCGCCGCGCTATATTTCGGTATGCTTTGGCTGATGGGCTTCAAGTACGCGTATTTCAAAAGGCGAGCGAAGTGATCACGATGACGCGGGTTCTCGACTATTTCAGCACACTCGTCGCCGAAGACGACAGCCTGCCGCTGACCGAGGCGGCGCTCTCGCTCGCGCAGGACGCTTATCCCGATCTCGATCTGCAAGGCACGCTCGCCGAGATCGACGAGCTGGTGGTGCGTCTTCAGCGCCGCATGCCGGACGACGCCGACATCAAGCAGAAAGTCGGCATCCTGAACCGGTTTTTCTTCCGCGAACTGGGTTTCGCCAGCAACCTCAACGATTATTACGATCCCGATAACAGCCATCTGAACGCGGTGCTCAAGCGCCGCCGCGGCATTCCGATTTCGCTGGCGGTGCTGTATCTGGAGATGGCCGAGCAGATCGGCATTCCGGTGCGCGGCGTGTCGTTCCCGGGTCATTTTCTGCTGCGCGTGACGACGCCCGATGGCGACGTGATGCTCGATCCGACCAGCGGGCATTCGCTGTCCGAATCGGAGATGGTGGAGATGCTGGAGCCGTATGTGGCGTCGGCGGGCGAGTCGGTGAGCCGGACGCTGCGCATGCTGCTGCAACCGGCGACGCGGCGCGAGATCATCGCCCGTATGCTGCGCAATCTGAAGTCCACTTATCTTCAGACGGAACGCTGGCAGCGGTTGCTGGCGGTGCAGCAGCGCCTCGTGATCCTGTTGCCGGAAAGTATCGAAGAAGTGCGCGACCGTGGCTTTGCTTACGCGCGGCTCGATTATCTGCGCCCGGCACTCGAGGATCTCGAACGCTATCTCGGCGATCGACCGGATGCCGAGGACGCGACGGTGGTGGAGTCGCAGCTGCACGAGTTGCGGCAACGCACCCAGCACAACGACCGCGACTAGAAACGGTCTCGATCAAAACAGAACGCCTGCGCATGACATCATGCGCAGGCGTTTTTCATTGGCGCGGCAGCACTGACCCACCGTGTGAATGCGGGCTTACTTCGGCTGCATGCGGATCGCGCCGTCCAGACGAATCACTTCGCCGTTGAGCATCGGATTGTCGAAGATCTGCTTGGCCAGCATCGCGTATTCCGCCGGTTTGCCCAGACGCGGCGGGAACGGCACCATCGCGCCGAGCGCGTCCTGCACTTCCTGAGGCATGCCGAGCAGCATCGGCGTTTCGAAGATGCCCGGGGCAATCGTCATCACGCGGATCGCGTTGCGCGACAGGTCGCGCGCGATCGGCAGCGTCATGCCGACCACGCCGCTTTTCGACGCCGCATAGGCCGCCTGGCCGATCTGGCCGTCATACGCGGCCACCGACGCCGTGTTGACGATCACGCCGCGCTCGCCGTTCGCGTTGGGTTCGTTCTTCGACATCGCCGCAGCAGCGAGCCGGATCATATTGAAGGTGCCGATCAGGTTGATCGAGATGGTGCGCACAAACGAGTCGAGCGGATGCGGTCCGTCCTTGCCGACCGTCTTGATGGCCGGCGCGACGCCCGCGCAATTGACGAGGCCACGCAGCGTGCCGAGCTTCGTGGCAGCTTCGACCGCTTGCGTTGCGTCTTCTTCGCGGCTCACGTCGCATTTGACGAACACGCCACCGAGTTCTTTCGCGAGCGCTTCACCTGCCTCCTGGTTCAGGTCGGCGAGCACCACCTTGCCGCCGTGCTCGACGAACAGGCGCGCGGTAGCGGCGCCGAGGCCGGACGCACCGCCGGTGATCAGGAATACGTTGTCACGAATCTCCATGTCTTCTCCTTTGCTTCGGTTCAGTAATGTCGAGATCGAATATTTTTTCGATGAACGATTGTAGCGGCTATGTTGCAGCGCGGAAAGCGGAGCGGGCGGCGGGCGCATCGGCCCAGTGTGACGGCGCGCGAAGGAACCGCTATGGATGGCTAAATAATGCTGGGCGTGGCGTATAGCGGCGAGCGCAACGCACGCGGCGGCCGGCAATAAAAAACCCGCCGGTACGGGCGGGTTTTTTAACAGCTGACGCCAATGCGGATTTACTTCAGCGCTTCGAACGCGCGTTCACGAATCTCATCGACCGTGCCGAGGCCCGAAATGCGCCGATACTGCGGCGCCTTCAGCGGCGACGACGGGTCGCTGTTCTTCGCCCAGTTGTTGTAGTATTCGATCAGCGGCTTGGTCTGCGCAACATACACGTCCAGACGCTTCTTGACCGTTTCTTCCTTGTCGTCGTCGCGCTGGATCAGCGGCTCGCCCGTCACATCGTCCACGCCTTCGACCTTCGGCGGATTGAACTTGACGTGGTACGTCCGGCCCGACGCGGCGTGCGAGCGGCGGCCGCTCATACGCACGATGATCTCGTCGAACGGCACATCGATTTCCAGCACGTAGTCGATCGCGACGCCGGCTTGCTTCATCGCTTCGGCTTGCGGGATCGTGCGCGGAAAGCCGTCGAACAGATAACCGTTCGCGCAGTCCGGTTGCTGCAGACGCTCTTTCACCAGGTTGATGATCAGCTCGTCCGTAACCAGTTCGCCGGCATCCATGAAGCGCTTCGCCTCGATGCCGAGCGGCGTGCCTGCCTTGACGGCCGCGCGCAGCATGTCGCCGGTGGAAATTTGCGGAATGCCGAACTTTTCCTTGATGAAGTTTGCCTGAGTGCCCTTGCCCGCTCCGGGAGCACCCAAAAGGATCAAACGCATGTGATATCTCCAGATCTATGTGAATTCTTTGGCGGCGCTGTAGCCATCCCACGATTCGTCGAGGGACCCGCATCGGCTGCCGCGGCGCGCCTCGCGCTGCGCGTCGAAAACGACGGCGCTGCAAGACGACGACGGCGCGACCGGGTGCAAACCCTGACTCTCGCTTTTAGCGGGAGGCGCGCAGAACCGCCCGATTATGCCATGGGTTTTTCCGCTCAAGCCCCGAATAAAGCTTGCACGCGCGCCAGGTCGGCGGGCGTGTCGACGCCGGGCAGCGGTACGTCCCGGGTGACGAGCACCGCGATGCGCTCGCCGTGCCACATCGCGCGCAGTTGTTCGAGCGCTTCGGCCTGCTCGATCGGCGAGATCGCAAGACTCGGGTAAGTGCGCAGGAATTGGGCGCGATATGCGTACAGGCCGATATGCCGATGAACCACCGCGGACGCAGGCGGCGCGGGCATTGCGGCCACATTGGGCCAGTGCGGCTGATACGCGTCGCGTGCCCAGGGAATTGGCGCGCGCGAGAAATACAGGGCGATGCCGCGCTCATCGAGCACGACCTTGACGACGTTCGGATTGAAGATTTCGGCGGGGTCGGCAATCGGGTGCGCCGCGGTGGCGATCGCGCAGCCGCTGCTGGCCGCGAGGTGCGACGCCACGCCGCACACCAGCGCCGGGTCGATCAGCGGTTCGTCGCCTTGCACGTTCACCACGATCGTGTCGTCGCTCCAGCCGAACTGCGCCGCCACTTCCGCGAGACGGTCGGTGCCCGACGGATGATCGGCGCGCGTCAGAACGGCTTCGAAGCCGTGCTCGCGGGCCACATCGAGCACGGCTTGCGCGTCGGAGGCGACCAGCACCTGTTGCGCGCCCGATTCGCGCGCGCGCTCGGCGACCCGCACCACCATTGGCTTACCGCCGATGTCGGCGAGCGGCTTGTTGGGCAGACGCGTCGAGGCGAGCCGGGCCGGCACGACGGCGATGAACGGGGGAGTGGTGGCGTTAGCGTGGGTCATCGGAAAGACGAGCGGCGATGAAACCGGAAGAAAGCGCCCGCGATTGCAGGCGAGCGCCGACGAAATTGAACGCAAATGCGGATCGCAAAAGCAGATCGGGAACGCGGGGTTTTCGGCAAATGCCGCAACCCCGCCAGCACAAACTCAGGCGACGGAGCCCGGATTCAGGTCGACGGGCGTGCCTTCCACGGTTTGCCGGGCTTCGTCCACGAGCATGACGGGAATGCCGTCGCGGATCGGGTAGGCGAGCTTGTCGGCATTGCAGATCAGTTCCTGCGCCGGACGGTCGTAGCTGAGCGGGCCCTTGCAGATCGGGCAGACGAGAATTTCAAGCAGGCGAGCGTCCACGGACTTTCTCCACAACTAATGCGATGAGGCGATGATCGAGCGCGGCTTCGACCGGGACAACCCAGATGCGCGCATCGTGCCAGGACCCTAATTTTACCGCATCCTTTTCCGTTATCAGGATGGCATCGGCGTCCACGTCTGTAAAAGGATTGCGCTCGAACGCATAGTGATCGGGCAACGCGCGGGTAGCGGGCGTGAGGCCGGCGGCGCGCAGCGTCGCGAAAAAACGCTCCGGCGCGCCGATGCCGGCAGCCGCCAGCACGCGCTCGCCGCTGAAATGCGCGAGCGGCCGGCGCAGCGCGGGATTGTCGAGATGCCAGGCGTCGGCGGGCGCGAGTTGCAGTGCGAAGGTGTTCGGCCACGCCGGCAGCGCGCGCGCATACGGATCGTTGATCAGCGTTGCGTCGCGGCGGCGCGACAGCGGCTCGCGCAGCGGGCCGGCCGGCAGCAGGAAACCGTTGCCGCCGAGGCGGTGATCGAAGACCACCAGTTCGACATCGCGTGCGAGGCGGTAATGCTGCAAGCCGTCGTCGCTGACAATCACGTCGACCTCGCGATGCGCGGCGCACAACGCCTGGGCGGCCGCGACGCGGTCCGGGCAGACCCACACCGGCGCACCGGTGCGGCGTGCGATCAGCAGCGGTTCATCGCCGCCGACGCTCGCCGCCGCCGCGGGCGTGACCGGCGTCGGCGCCTTGACGCGCGCGCCGTAGCCGCGCGACACCACGCCGGGCGTAAAACCGGCCGCGCGCAACGCTTCGACCAGCGCGATCACCGTCGGCGTCTTGCCCGTGCCGCCGACGGTCACGTTGCCGACCACCACCACCGGCACACCGACGCGCACCGATTTCAGCCAGCCGAGCGAGAAGGCGGCGCGGCGCGCGGCGGCAACCGCGCCGAATATGCAGGCGAAGGGCGTCAGCGCCCACGCGAGCGGGCCGCGCTGCTGCCATTCGCGTGCGAGGCGAGCTTCGAGACGGTTGTTCAGATCGCTCATCGGCAAGCCGCCGGGATGTGCGGCGCATGACGCGCCGGAAGGGGCCAGGACGTCGGCGTAGAAGCGCTAGGCGCGATACACGGGGCAAGCATCAACGCGGTTCTCCGGGCAATCGAAATCATCGCGAAGTCATCGCGAAGTCATCGAAAAGGCAGTTGAAATCGAGGCGGCGGCATTCACTGCCCAGCGTCTGACGCCGTCTGCAGTGTGCCGTAACGGCGTGCGCCGCGGGGCATTCAGCACGCCGTCGAACCCGCCACTCTAGCGCGCGTGCGTCGTGCGCGGCAAGTCGCGCGCCGGACGGCGCACCGCGAATTGACACTTTGGCGAGGCGCTCAATCTGTGGATAACTTTGTGGAGAACCTGCCTCCCGATGGGCTGAGAGGGCCATTCCGAGCGCTCCGGATCGGCAATCATTCTCGTTAGTGAGATATAAACCCCATATAAATCAAAGACATGCTTCGGGTTTTCAAGGCCTGGCGGCCAATTTGGCGGAATTCGCCTGACGGCTCCGGCGATGTGGACACTTTTAACAATCAATACGATGTGCTGGACGTCGCTGGCCGCTCGGTCTATCGTCTGTCCGGCCAGTCAAACACATTCCTCGCATGAATCCCGAAAGCCCTTTTTCGTCGTCGGCCGTGCCCGGCGGCGAGGTCGTCGTTCCCGTATCCGCGCTCAATCGCGCGATCAGCACGATGCTCGAACGCTCGTTTCCGCTCGTCTGGGTCGCCGGCGAAGTGTCGAACTTCACGCGCGCCGCAAGCGGCCATTGGTATTTCTCGATCAAGGACGCGCAGGCGCAGATGCGCTGCGTGATGTTCCGCGGTCGTGCGCAATACGCCGAATTCACGCCGCGCGAAGGCGACCGCATCGAAGTGCGCGCGCTGGTGACGATGTACGAGCCGCGTGGCGAGCTGCAACTGAATGTCGAAGCGGTGCGCCGCACGGGGCAGGGGCGTCTCTACGAAGCATTCCTCAGGCTGAAAGCGCAGCTCGAAGCGGAGGGCCTGTTTGCCGCTGAACGCAAACGCGCGTTGCCGGCTCATCCGCGCGCGATCGGTATCGTGACGTCGTTGCAGGCGGCCGCGTTGCGCGATGTGTTGACCACCTTGAGCCGTCGCGCGCCGCATATTCCGGTGATCGTTTATCCGGCGCCGGTGCAGGGCGCGGGCGTCAGCGCGAAACTGGCCGCGATGGTCGAAACGGCGAACGCGCGGCGCGAAGTCGACGTGCTGATCGTGTGCCGAGGCGGCGGTTCGATCGAAGACCTGTGGGCCTTCAACGAAGAAGTGCTTGCGCGCGCGATTGCGGAAAGCGCGTTGCCGGTGGTGAGCGGTGTCGGTCACGAAACCGATTTCACGATCGCCGATTTCGCCGCCGACGTGCGCGCGCCGACGCCGACCGGCGCCGCCGAACTCGTCAGTCCGCAGCGGGTGTTGTTGCTGCGCGAACTCGACCATCGGCATGCGACGCTCGCACGCGGCTTCGGCCGAATGATGGAGCGGCGCGCCCAACAACTCGACTGGCTCGCGCGCCGGCTCGTATCGCCGGCCGAGCGGCTCGCGCGGCAGCGCACGCACTTGCAGCAACTGAGCTTGCGGCTGGCGTCGGCGGGTGCGCGTCCGGTGCGCGACGCACGAGCGCGGTTTTCGCTGCTGCAGATGCGCTGGCAGCGCTGGCGTCCCGATCTCGCCGCGCATCAGGCGACACTGAAGGGCCTCACGCAGCGTCTCGACGCTGCATTGTTACGCCAGCATGAACGTCAGACCGCTCGTATCGCGACGCTCGCCGCGCGGCTCGAAGTGCTCAGTCCGCAGCGCACGCTGGAACGCGGCTATGCCGCTTTGCTCGATGCGCAAAGCGGCCGTGCGGTGCGTGCGCCGTCGTCGTTGAAACCCGGGCGGCGCCTGACGGTGCATCTCGCCGAGGGCTCGGCGGACATCGCTCTGGCCGATGTGCAACCGCGCCTTACCGACGGTTTCTGACACTTCGCCGACACCGTATTTTTGACCTCGCAAACCGCAGGCGCGAGCACTCATTACGCTATCCGTGCAGCATGTTCGCCGATGCCGGACATAAAGTCCGTTGGTTTGCGGGGTTATTCCAAGTCGCCTACAATCCAGTGCTCTACAGCGTTATCCGCAGACTCCCCACAACAGATACAGACAGAAGGAAAGCACCATGGAACATACGCTCCCGCCGCTGCCGTTCGCGAAAAACGCTCTTGCTCCGCACATGTCGGAGGAGACGCTCGAGTTTCACTACGGCAAGCATCACCAGACCTATGTGACTAACCTGAACAATCTGATCAAGGGCACCGAGTTCGAGAACCTGTCGCTCGAAGAGATCGTCAAGAAGGCATCGGGCGGCCTTTTCAACAATGCAGCGCAAGTGTGGAATCACACGTTCTTCTGGAACAGCCTGTCGCCGCAAGGTGGCGGTGCTCCGAGCGGCGCACTTGCTGACGCGATCAACGCCAAGTGGGGTTCCTTCGACAAGTTCAAGGAAGAATTCGCCAAGACCGCAGTCGGCACGTTCGGCTCGGGCTGGGCATGGCTGGTGAAGAAGGCTGACGGTTCGCTCGACCTGGTGTCGACGAGCAACGCTGCTACGCCGCTGACCACGGACGCCAAGGCACTGCTGACGATCGACGTGTGGGAACACGCGTACTACATCGACTATCGCAATGCGCGCCCGAAGTTCGTCGAAGCGTACTGGAACATCGTGAACTGGGCATTCGCCGAGAAGAATTTCGCGTGAAATTGCCGGTGAACGTCGCGCCGCACCAGGCGGCGACGCTCACGACGACGTGATGTGAAAAAAGCCCCTGTCCGTTGCGGACAGGGGCTTTTTGTTTGCAGCGCGTGATGTGCCGCGTTTGTTGCGAGCCTCTTATGCGAGGACCTGAGGCCCGCGCGAGACGCTCATTCCGCGTCGCTCGTCGCTGCTGTTCTACGCGGACGGCGGCTGCGTGCCGCGGATTTGCGTGCGGCCTTTTTTGCCGCAGCGGGTGCTGCTTCTTGCGCCGGCTGCGCGGGTGCTTCAGGAGGCGCCGCGATCTCCGGTACTTCATCGATCGTTCGCTTGGCGGCCTTTTTCGTTTTCTTCGCTGCTGTCTTGCGCGGTGCACGTTCCTTACGGCGCTCGGCCGGACTGCCGTGCGCTTCTTCTCGTCCTACTTCTTCGGCCACGGCGACCGGTTCCGCGGCGAAGGTTTCCGGCTCTATCCAGGCGTGCGTCTGCTGTTCAGAAGGGGATTCGCTGAGCGCGGGCGCTTGCAGGTCCGCTTCGGTTTCCGCATCGGCCTGCACTCCCGCTTCGGTTTCGCGGCCATGTTCGACAGATGCTCGCTCGTCGCGAGCGGCTTCCTGCTGACCACGCGCTCCCTTGCGATTCCCACGTCCTCTGCGGCGTGACTCATGTTTGCCGCCCGACTCGGCGGCGACCGTTTCCGCTGTCTGCGTTTCATACGTCTGCTCCGCCGATTCAGCCTGTTCAGCCTGTTCAGTCTGTTCGCCTGTCACATTCGCGGCCGTGCTCCGATAAACATAGGCACCCGACTTTTCGTCGCGGCCAAATTCGAGCAGCCCGCGCGCGTGAGCTTCTTCGAGCAGATTGCCGAACGCGCGAAAACCGTAGTACGTCTCGTTGAAATCCGGCTTGCGGCGCTTGATGGCATTCTTCAGCACCGACGCCCAGATCTTGCCGCTGTCGCCACGCTCGGAGGCCAGCGCGTCGAACGTTTGCACAGCGATCTCGATCGCTTTGGTACGGCGTTTTTCGAGGTCTTCCTTGCTGCGGCTCTTTTCTTCATCCGGCGCGCGTTTGGCCGTTGGCTGGGCGCTCTGCTGCGGTCGCGACGACTCGCGTTTGGCTACCGCGCGCTGACTTTCGCGCACGAGGTCGTCGTAAAAGAAAAACTCGTCGCAGTTCGCGATCAGCAGGTCGGAGGTGGATTGCTGGACGCCGACGCCGATCACCTGCTTGGCGTTTTCACGCAGCTTCGACACCAGCGGCGAAAAATCCGAGTCGCCGCTGATGATAACGAAGGTATTGACGTGCGATTTGGTGTAACAGAGGTCGAGCGCGTCGACCACCAGCCGGATATCGGCCGAATTCTTGCCCGACTGGCGCACGTGCGGGATTTCGATCAACTCGAAATTGGCCTCGTGCATCGCGCCTTTGAAACTCTTGTAGCGGTCCCAGTCGCAATACGCTTTCTTCACGACAATGCTGCCTTTGAGAAGCAGACGCTCGAGCACCAGCTTGATGTCGAACTTGTCGTACTTCGCGTCGCGCACGCCGAGCGCAACGTTTTCGAAGTCGCAGAATAGCGCCATGCTGACGGTTTCACTGGATGACGCCATGTATATCTCCATTGAAGCGATCGTCAAACTCGACGAATCGCGACCATGATAGCGATTCCTGCGAAGGTGATCAGCTTTTGTGTTTCGGCGCGCACCGATGCGGGAAACAAAAAGCCCGCGGAATTCGAGGGCTTTTTTGCACAATGCGCGAGCCGTGCGGGCGCTTGATGAGCGCGGAGGACGGCGTTTTGCCTCGCTACCTGTCGTGGTAATGGGACGCACCGCTTAGCGCTGCGCGCGTCTCGAGCACTTCGTCGATCAGGCCATAGTCCTTCGCGCCGTGTGCCGACATGAAGTTGTCGCGATCGGTGTCGCGCCCGATCTCCTCGAGCGTGCGCCCTGTGCGCTCGGCCATCATCGCGTTCAGCCGTCCGCGCAGATAGAGCACCTCCTTCGCTTGAATCTCGACGTCCGCGGCTGTGCCCTGGCTGCCGCCCGACGGCTGGTGAATCATGATGCGCGCGTTCGGCAGCGCATACCGCTTGCCGCGTTGGCCGGCGGTCAGCAGGAAGGTGCCCATGCTCGCGGCAAAGCCCGTGCACAGCGTCGACACTTCCGGCTTGATGAACTGCATCGTGTCGTAGATCGCGAGGCCGTCGTACACCGAGCCGCCCGGCGAATTGATGTAAAAAGAAATATCCTTGTCGGGATTCTCGGATTCAAGAAACAGCAGCTGCGCGACGATCAGACTGGCCGATTGTTCGTTCACCGGACCGACCAGGAACACGATGCGCTCGCGCAACAGGCGGGAATAGATGTCGTACGCGCGCTCGCCGCGGCCGGATTGTTCGATCACGGTGGGCACGAGGCCGAGGCCGGTGACGGATGGATAGCTGGAATGCATGCGGGCCTCGTTCATGTGGCGCGGTAGTTCGCGGGAGTGGGTGGTCGATCGGGACACCGTGCCTCTGCTGCGCCGGTTGTTGTCCCTATGACGAAGGCGCGCACGGCGGCGTGACAGATTTATTTTTGCGCCTGGCTGTCACATCGGCGGGTGCCTGGCCGTCAAGCTGAAAAGGATGCCGGCAGCGGCGCGCCCGGACAACGGCGGGACAACGGCGCAGGCGGCGCAGGCGGCGCGCGCTTTTCAATACGCACGATCTGGGAGGTCTACGGATGACGGAACAAGGAATCGACAAGGCATCCGGCTTCGAGGCCGTGCGCGCTCGCCTGCTCGCGCTGGCGTACCGGATGCTGGGCAGCCGCGCCGAAGCGGAAGACGTGGTGCGGGACGTCTGGCTCAAATGGTATGTCGCCGACACGCAAGAGGTGCTCACGCCGGCCGCCTGGCTCACCACGGTCGCCACGCGCGTGGCCATCGACCGGCTGCGGCATCTGCAGCGCGAACGCGCGTCGCAGGCCGCCAGCTGGCTGCCGGAGCCGTGGCTCGACGAGGTCGCGCCGTCGGCTGAAGAACTGGCTTTGCGCGCGTCGGAGATGTCGTACGGCGTGATGCTGCTGCTCGAACGTCTGAAGCCCGACGAGCGGGCGGCGTTCGTGCTCCACGAAGCGTTCGAGTGCGACTACGCGGAGATCGCGAAAATCCTCGAGCGCACGCCGGTCCATTGCAGGCAGATCGTCCATCGGGCCAAGGCGCGTTTGCAGCGCGCGGGCGCGCCGCTGGAACGGCCGGATCCCGCCGCGCACGCGCGGATCGTGGAACGCTTGCGTACGGCGCTGGAGGCGCAGGATCGGGCCGGCTTGCTGCGCCTCTTTAGCGACGCGCCGGAAGTCGTCAGCGATGCGCCGGAGTGTGCGTCTCTGGGTGCGCCGGAACCGGCGGCGTTGGGCTGGATGGACAAGGTGGCGTCGCTCGCGCAGCAGGCGAGCCATGCCGAGGTGGTGTCGATCGACGGGGCAATGGGTATCGCGCTGCTCGTCGAAGGCGAGGTGGTCGGGGTGATCGACGTTTCCACGGACGGCGCAGCCAGGATCGTCGCGTTGCGCGCCGTGACCTGTGCGGCGCGGTTGCAGTCGGTCAATCGCGTGCTAGGCCGCGCGGCGGTCACGCACCTGCTCGCACGCATCCGGCAGACCTCAATTACGGTGCGCCGCGACTTCCCAGTTGATGTCGACGCATAGCACCTGGGTGCCGTGCGGAGTATGCGCGGCGATCGAAGCGGTCACGCACAAATGCGCTTCGTTGATCGACAGATAGGGTGGGGTGAGATGCACCTGGCCGGGCACGCGCATCGCCTGAATGAAGTACGGCCGGCGCTCCCAGCTCGCGCCTTCCGAATGCAGCAGCGGCCGGAAGCGCTTTGCGCGTTGCGAGGCGCGGCCAGACGGCAGCACGTTGTCGCCGATCTGGCGGCCTGAACCGTCGAGCACGAAGCAGCGCGCCGTCTCGCCGAGCGTGAGCAGCGGCGTGGTTGCCTGGGCGACCGATTCGCCGGCCATCAGTTGCGCGCTCGCGGTTTCCAACGCCGTCACGTACGGAGCGAGCCGCGCGGACTGCGCGCGCTGGCGGCCGGCGACCCGCTCACGCAGCGCTGCGGAAAGCGCGTCCATCAGGCCGGCCGCGACTTGCGGCTTGACCGGCTCGACGCTCGGGCCGGCGAAGTACGCGCCCTGCACGAAGTCGACGTTGCATTCGAGCGCGATCAGCGCGTCGCGCTCGGTAGTCAGGCCGCCCATCAGCACCAGCTGCCCGGATTCGTGCAATAGCGAAACGAGTCCCGGCAACACGCGCTCGATATGCGAATGCTCGCTGGCTTGCGCGAGAATGCAGCGGTCCAGCGTGACGATGTCGGGACGCAGATTCCACACGCGATCGATGTTCGAATGCTTCGCGCCAAAACCGTCGAGCGCGATCAGGAAGCCGGATTTGCGCAGGGCGTCGATGATTTCGGCGAAACGGGTGGTTTCGCCGCCGGCCTGTTCGGACACTTCCAGCACCACACGCTGCGGCGGCAAGCCCAGCGCCTTGAGGCCGGCGAGCAATGCATCGCCGTAACTGGTGTCCATCAGCGCCGCCGGGTGCAGGCTCAGGAAAAGCCATTCATCGTGGCTGTCGAACGCGTTGAAGTTGCCCAGATGCAGCGATTCGGCGAGCCGCCCGAGTTCGAGCAGGTCGCCGCGCCGCGCGGCTTGCGTGAAAACTTCGTGCGACGGCACCTGCAGCGCATGTTCGTCGTGTGCGCGCAGCGAAGCGTGATAACCGATCGCGCGCCGGTGCGACACCGAGAAAACCGGCTGGAACACGCTGAAAACGGTGTAGCTGCCGTATAGCACGGTGCGCCGGGAGCCTTCGTCGCCGGCCATCGGGCGCGGCGGCTGGAAGCCGGGAGGATCGAGTTCGATCATGCTCATCATGTCAGTCGTCTGGAGGTGGCGGCGCGCTGCATGTCTGGCACGGCGCGAAACGTGAGTTTACCGGATAGGCGAGCAAGAATTGTGCGCGTTCAGAAAGCGCGTAATGCGCGCTCTGTTCTGACGATTGTGCTCTAACCCGTGCGTGGAGGCGATGATGCGCACTTCGCTGGTGCGGTTCGCGCCCTGTTGCGGGTCGGCGGCGCGGCCGCGTCGAGCGCGGCTCTCGCTACCGATTGGCCGCTGAAAAGCGGCGCGCGGGTCAGGTCCGCTCCGATGGATCGGTCTTTTTCGCGAGCGTGCGGATGTCCGGCGCCAACTGCGCGAAGATCCACGACGAGCCTGCCGTGATGATGCCGACACACAGGAAGGTCGCATGAAACGCGGGCAGCGAGTTGGCGGCCGTCACGCGCGGCATCAGGCCGGTGAAGGTCGCGAGCAAGGCGCCGGCCACCGTCACGCCGAGGCTCATCGAGAGCATCTGAACCAGCGAGAACAGGCTGTTGCCGCTGCTCGCGCCGCCGGTGCCGAGGTCTTTCAGTGTCAGCGTGTTCATCGCCGTGAACTGCATCGAGTTGACGCCGCCGAAGAAGGCGAGTTGCACGACCCGCAGCCATAGCGGCTGACCGGCGCTCGTGAGCGCGAAGCTCGCCATGGTCAAGCCCACCAGCACCGTGTTGACGATCAGTACGCGTCGATAGCTGTACCTGATGATCAGCTTCGTGACGAGGCGCTTGGACGCCATGCCTGCCGCCGCCACCGGCAGCATCATCATGCCGGCTTCGAACGCGCTATAGCCGAGACTCACCTGCAATAGCAGAGGGATCAGATAGGGCATCGCGCCGCTGCCGATCCGCGCGAACAGATTGCCCAGCAGGCCGACGCTGAAGGTATGAATCTTGAATAGATCGAGCGAGAAAATCGGCGCGGGCTCGCGCACCGCGTGCAGACCATAGGCGACAAAACACGCGAGGCTCAGGATCAGCAGTACCAGCACGGCCGCATGCTGAATGCCGAACTCGGTATGGCCGTCGAGCGCGACCGAAATTGCCACCATGCCGACGATCAGCAGCAGATAGCCTTTCAGATCGAACCTGCCCGTTTGTTCGTTGCGGCTATCCGGCATGAAGATGAACGTCGCAATGCAGCCGACGATGCCCACCGGCACGTTGATCAGAAAGATCCAGTGCCATGACGCGATCTTCACGAGCCAGCCGCCGAGCGTCGGTCCGATCAGCGGCCCGATCAGCCCCGGAATCGCGACAAATGACAAAGCCGGCAGATAGCGTTCCGCCGGAAAGGTGCGCAGCACGGCGAGCCGCCCGACCGGCAGCAGCATCGCGCCGCCCACGCCCTGCACCACGCGAAAGATCACCAGCTGATTCAAGGTATGCGCGTTCGCGCACAGCAGCGAGCCGACCGAGAACACGAGGATCGCGCTGAAGAACACGCGCCGTGTGCCGAACTTGTCGGCGAGCCAGCCGGACACCGGGATCATCACCGCCATCGTCAGCGAATAGGCGATCACCACCGATTGCATGCGCAGCGGCAATTCGCCGAGGCTCGCTGCCATCGCGGGCAGCGCGGTGTTGACGATGGTCGAATCGAGCGTCTGCATGAAGAAGCCGGTGGCGACGAGCCACAGCATCACCGTGAGCGAGCGGGCCGAGGGAGCCGAAGGGACGGGCGAGGCGAAAGCGGGCAGGGTCGGCGGCGTGGACATGGAGGGCGGCTAGGCGCGCAGGGACGGGCTGGGGAGCCGCTATTCTAGGGAAAAGCGCGCCCCGGCGCAGCGAGCGGACGGCGGCGATCGCTGCGCTGTGGCCTGAACCGCGTGCCATCCGCATTTTTCCAGCGTGTTTCCGGCGTGCTTTCCGTGTAATCCCCGGGGTCAGCCGGTCAGCGCGGGGGCAGCGCGGCGGCAGCGCGGAAAAACGCCTGGGCGCGCGGCTCGTTGCCGAACGCCACGTGAATCCTAATCCACGGACTCACTTCCGTGTTGGGCCGGAAATAGCTGCCGGGCACCACGGTCACGCCGAGCGGCGCGCCGCATTCCACCAGCCGCCCAGCATCGTCGATATGCGGCACGCGTGCCCATACGAACTTGCCGCCTACCGGCTTTTCGAACAGCTCCCAGCCGGCGTCTTCGAGGGTCTGAATGGTCGAGCCGAGCGCGTCGCGCATGCGCCGGCGCAGCCGCTCCAGATATTTGCGGTACGCGCCGCGCTCCAGCATCGATACGGCAACCGCTTCGGCAAAACGTGAGCCGCCGATGCTCGTCAGCATCTTGATATCGACCAGATCCTTGATGATCGCGTGACTCGCCACCACACAGCCGATTCGCAGCGACGATGACAGCGTCTTCGACAGGCCGCCCACGTAGATCACGTGTTCGAGCTGGTCGAGTGTGGCGAGCCGGTCGGTGACTTCGGTCTGGAGATCGGCGTAGATGTCGTCTTCGATGATCGAGAAGCCGTGTTCGCGCGCCAGTTGCAGCAGCCGGAACGCAACCGGCGGCGCGATCGTGGTGCCGGTCGGATTGTGAAACACGGTGTTGATGAAGAACAGTTTCGGCCGATGCAACTGCAACTGCGCTTGCAGCACGTCGAGATCGGGGCCGTTGCGCGTGCGCGGAATGCCGATCAGCTTCACGCCGTGCAGTTTCAGCAGGCCGTACAGGTTGTAGTAGCCGGGGTCCTCGACGAACATCGTGTCGCCGGCTTTCAGCATGTAGCGCATCAGCAGGTCGAACGCCTGGCTCGCGCCGTTGGTGATCAGAATCTGCGACGCGTCAGCCTGAATCCCCAATTGACCGATGCGGCTTTGCAGATGCTCGCGCAGCGTCAGATTGCCGAGCGGCGTGGCGTAGTCGACCATGCTCGCGGGGTCGGTGCGCGACACGTGGCGGATCGCCTGCGCAATGCCGTCCATGTCGCGCCACGCTTCGGGGATGGTGCCGCTGCCGAGCTTGAGCGTCTCGCCCGGGTGATTGAACTGCTGCAGGATATGCCCGGATTCGTCCTCGGCGCGGCGCGGGTCCGAGGTGCCCTGGCAACTCATGCCCGCCGGCAGGCGGTCGGCCACATAGAAGCCCGAGCCGTGGCGCGGGTCGACGTAGCCAAGCGACACCAGCCGGTCGTATGCCTCGATCACCGGGAAGCGGCTCACGCCGTAATCGGCGGCGAACTGGCGGATCGACGGCAGCTTCGAACCGGGGCGCGCGATGCGCGAGCGGATCCACGTGGTGACGCCCGTCACGATCTGCTCGGTGAGCGGTACGCCGTTGTCGCGATCGAGTTCGATTTCGAGTTTCATGCGGTGCTTTCCTGGTCGCTGGACCGCCGGGCCGCCGAACTGCCCTGTTGCCCGAGCTGCATCGCCAGGCCTAAACGCGATCTTTGCCAACTGTCCGGTTTTTCGACTGAACAGTTCCGATGAAACTGTTCGGAACTGTGCATGTGATTTCGATCATCGCACGCCAATAATGGGACAACACAAAAGTTCTTTGAAGGAGAAAGGCGATGCGTGAAGTCCGTATTTTCGAACTGGAACATGGCGAGCCCGCGGCGGCCTGGCGTGTCGCGCGTACGTCGATCTTCAAGGTGATCTCGGGCGAAATCTGGCTGACCGTCGAAGGTGACGCCGAAGATTACTGGCTGGGAATCGGCGAATCGTTCGCGTTGCCGCGCGGCGCGGTGGCATGGGTCAGCTCGGGTGAGGCGGGCGCGCGCTTCGCGCTGGCTAGCGGCTCGGAGCGGTCCGCGGCGATGCCCGCGCGCACTTTGCCGGGTTTGAACTGGCTGCCGCGTTGGCTGGGTGCGGCTTGACCGGACTGGCGTGGGCGGCGTGGGTAACGTGGGCGGCGTAGTGGGCGGCGTAGTGGGTGACGTGCTGGGCGGCGTCTCAATCCGCCGCCTCGTATTCGCCGATGTAGCGCGCGCGTGGCCGGATCAGCCGGCCATCGCGGGTTTGTTCCATCGCGTGCGCGATCCAGCCGACCACCCGGCCGACCGCGAACAGCGTGAACGCGGCGCCCGCCGGCAGGCCGAGCACCCGTTCGATGGCGGCGAGCGCGAAGTCGACGGTCGGTTCCGTGCCGGTCGTGTCGCGCACCGTGCGCGCGAGCGCTTGCACGTCGCCGAGCGGTGAGCGAGCCGGCGCGCAGTCGGCAAGCATTTCCAGCAGCAGACGCGCACGCGGGTCGCCGTTCGGATACAACGGATGGCCGAAGCCCGACAGCACCGGTCCCTGTGCGCCGTGCTCGTGGCGCGCAAGCCGGTTCGCGAGATAGCGGTCGAGATCGGGCGCGCGCGACGCTTCGTCTAGCAGCGCCGCGATGCGCACGGTCTCGCCGCCGTGGCGGGGCCCGGCCAATGCGGCCAGACCGCCCGCCACCGCGCCGAACAGATGCGTGCCCGTCGACGTAATGCAGCGAACCGTGAAGGTCGAGGCATTCAATTCATGATCCGCGCAGGCTACCAGCGCCGCGCGCAGCAGCCCGGCCTGCTGCCGGTTGCGCACCTGCCACGCAGACGCCAGTTGCCGATGGAGCGGTTCGTTCGACGGCGCCGCCGAGATCATCGCGGCGGCCACCAGCCGCATCACGGCGCAGGCGGTATCGAGTTGCGCATCGCGGCCGAGCGCCCACACGCGCGGCATTTGCGCCGCGGCGGCCGGCAGCAGCACGAGCGCGCGATCGAGCGGCGTGCTGTCGCTCCAGAGCTTGAGCCACGCCGCCCACTGGGCGCTGGCGAGCGGCACCGCCGGCGCTTCGGCGATCCGCCTTGCGCTGCATTCCCACAACAACGCGGCGACATCCTCCAGCGATGCCGCGCGCGCCAGTTCCGTCGCATCGTGCCCGCGATACAGCAGGCGGCCGTCGGCCACCAGCGTGATCGACGATTCGAGCACCGGCACGCCCCAGTCCAGCACCTTCTGCGCGACCTTGCCGGCGCGCTTGCCGTCTTCCTTGCGTTTGGCGAGGCGGCGTACTTCGGTTGCATCGTAGAGCCGGTGCTTGCCTTGCGCGTCCGGCGACGAACGAAGCATGCCGCGGCTCACGTAGGCATAGAGTGTCGGCACGGTGATGCCGAGCGCGGCGGCGGCTTCGGTAGCAGTGAGGGAATTCGAGGTCGGCATGGAAAAGCGCGGAAACCGAAGAAATCAATATATGTTGATTATCATAATCAAGATTGATTGAAGCAGTGCGGAATTCTAGACTCGGTGCACTGCCTTTCTGCTTCAACGCGAACGCCATGACGCCCGAACTCGCTCTCTCATATCTGTGGAATACCGCCGGCTGCGACCCGGTCGCGCTCGATTCCGTGTCGCTTGCCGGCAGCGATCCGGCGCTGCCGTCGGTCTATCGTGTCGGCACGTTGGCTTCGGCGACCATCGCCGCGACCGGCCTCGCTGCGGCCGAATGCCTGCGTTTGCGCGACGGTCGCCGGCAACGCGTGACGGTGGAGATGCGGCGCGCGCTGGCGTCGTTTCGCAGCGAACGCTATCTGCGCATCGACGATGGGCCGCCGCCTGCTTTGCGCGACCCGGTGACGGGTTTTTACTCGACCCGCGACGGCCGCTGGATTCAGTTGCATACGAATTTTCCGCATCACCTCGAAGGCGTGCTGAAGGTGCTCGGCTGCGCGAACGATCGAGCCGTGGTGGCCGCCGCGGTTCGCGGCTGGGACGGCGCGACGCTCGACCAGACGCTCGCCGACGCCGGCTTGTGCGCCGCGTTGATTCGCACGCCCGACGAGTGGGCGGCGCTCGACCAGGCGAAAGCGATCGCCCGGCTGCCGCTGTTCGAGATCGAGCGGATCGGCGACGCGCCGGTTGAGCCGCTTGGGCGGGGCCGTGCGGATCGGCCGCTGGCCGGTGTGCGGGTGCTGGATTTGTCGCGGATCATCGCGGGGCCGGTGGCGGGGCGGGCGCTTGCGCAGCATGGCGCCGAGGTCTTGCTGATCAACGGGCCGCATTTGCCGAACATCGCGCCGCTGGTGATCGATAACGGGCGGGGTAAGCGCTCGGCGGTGCTGGACTTGCGGGATGTGGCCGCGCGCGAGACGTTGCTTGGGTTGGCCGGTGGCGCGGATGTGTTTTTGCAGGCGTACCGGCCGGGGGCTTTGGCTGCGCGTGGGTTTGGTCCATCAGACCTGGCGCGGGTGCGGCCGGGGACGATTTATGTGTCGGTTTCCGCCTATGGGCAGGAGGGGCCTTGGGCTGGGCGGCGCGGATTTGACAGTCTCGTGCAGTCGGCCAGTGGGATTGCTTTTACTGAGCGCGAGGCGGCCGGGTGGGATGAGCCTAAGCATTTGCCTTGTCAGGCGCTGGATCACGCGACTGGATATCTGGCCGCCTTCGGCGCGATGGTCGCGCTTGGGCGGCGGGCCGCTGAAGGCGGGAGTTGGCATGTCAAGGTTTCGCTCGCGCAGACTGGGCGGTGGTTGCAGTCGTTTGGTGTCTTACCCGACGGGTGGAAGGCTGACGATGTGTCTATCGATGACGTGCGCGACTGTTTGGCGCGCGTCGATTCGGAGTTCGGACGCGTTTCGGGTGTTTTGCCTGCCGAGCTTTTGTCGGAGACGCCTGCCTTTTTTGGGCTGCCGCCAGCCAGGGTGGGGGCGCATGAGGCTAAATGGGTTTAGCTTGGGTTTAGCTTGGGTTTAGCTTTTTTCCGCCGCCAAAGGCAAAAACCCCTACCTCCTCAACTCAGCAACAAAGTCATAGTAGTCGTTGCGGCAATACGTATCGGTCAACTCGATCGCCCGCTGATCGGCGGTATACCCAATCCGTGTAATCAACAACAGCGCCTCGTTAGGGGCAATGCTCATCTGCTGCGCGATCTCGTCATTCGCGTTCACCGCGCGAAAGTGCTGCAACGCGCGAACGATCGACAGTCCGCGATTCTCCAGGTACGTGTACAACGAATCCCCAATCGCCTGAGGATCGGGAATCACCGCGGCAGGGAAGGTGGAATTCTCCACAGCCATCACGATGCCGTCAGCCAACCGCAAGCGGCGCAATCGGGTCACCGCCGCCGCAGGCGACAAACCAAGCTGAATGACTTCATCCCGGTTAGCCGGCACGATCTCGCGCGATAGCCACTTGGAACTCGGCGTGAAGCCGCGCCGCCGCAGCATCTCGCTGAAACTCGACAGACGCGACAGCGGATCTTCATAGCGCGGCGTGATGAAACTGCCCGCACCCTGAGTGCGGCGGATCAAGCCCTGCTCGACCAGCAAAGCAATCGCCTTGCGCGACGTAATGCGCGAGACGCCGAGTGCCTCGGATAGCACGCGCTCCGATGGTAGCGCCTCGCCAGCGTTCCAACGGTTCTCGTGAATCGCATTGCCGAGCTTGCGAGCAAGTTGCAGATACAGCGGCGTGTCGTTTTCCGGGTCCGGGCGCAGGTCGCGCCAGCGGTCTTCCGAGGCAGAGGTCATGGGGCTTACGCAAGAAGGGCAAGCGGCAATTCTATGACATCGGCGCGCTCCGTTATAGCGGGCTTTTGCCTGGTGGCCGATCCAATGCTCATTCAACAGCTAAACTCGTCACTGGAATTTCCACTGAAATGAGCGGTGCGCTCGCGCACCACCGCGCGCCCAGCCACCTCAAGGAGAAAGCATGACGACCGATATCGCCAGCGTGAGCTTGCCCGACGGCGAACGCATTCCGAAACTGGGGCAGGGCACATGGGAGATGGGCGAGCAGCCGCCGCGCTGCGCTGCGGCATCGAATTGGGGATGACGCTGATCGATACGGCGGAGATGTACGGCGACGGCGCGACTGAATCGCTCGTCGGCGAAGCGCTTGCCGGTCTGCGCGACCAGGTGTTTCTCGTCAGCAAGGTGTATCCGCACAACGCTAGCCGGCGCGGTGTGATCGCGGCTTGCGAACAGAGCCTCAAGCGTCTGAAGACGGATCGGCTCGATCTGTATCTGCTTCATTGGCGCGGCTCGGTGCCGCTCGCAGAGACCGTCGAGGGGTTCGAGGCGTTGCGCCGCGCGGGCAAGATCCGGCACTGGGGCGTGAGCAACTTCGATACCGGCGACATGGAAGAACTCGTGGCGACGCCGGGCGGCGAGGCGTGCGCGACCAATCAGATTCTCTACAACGTCGCGCGCCGCGGGCCGGAATTCGATTTGTTGCCGTGGCTCGCCGCGCGCCATATGCCGGCGATGGCGTACAGCCCGGTCGATCATGCACGCTTGCCAAAGCGCTCGCCGCTCGACGACATTGCCGACGCGCGCGGTATCTCGGTGTTTCAGGTGGCGCTCGCGTGGGTGTTGCAGCAACCCGGCGTGTTCGCGATTCCGAAAGCAGGCCGCGTCGAGCACGTGCGCGACAACCATCGTGCGTTGCAGCTGCAACTCGGCGCCGCGGAACACGCCGCCATCGACACGTATTTCAAACCGCCGCGCCGCAAGCGCCCGCTTGAAATGCTGTAGGCAAAGCGGCGCCGTTATCGAAACGCGAGAGGCCGCTCGCGGCGTTTCGATTCGCGGCGCAAGCGTCAATTGCAGCCGTGATGCAGGTGCACCGAACCCAGCACGGCGACTTCCGCGGGCGTGTGCTTGAGCGAATCTTCATTGACCTGGGCGGCATCGGCGACGAACTCATCGACGATCGACGACACCTGCGTGTTGCGCAGACACAGCGACACCCGTTGCGTTTCGTTAGCCGGCAGCGACGCGCGCTGTCCGAGGAACAGCACGCCGTATTGATAGCCGTGGATGATGCCGCGAATCGCGCCGACGCATTGGCCCTGCGCGACGTTGTCGGTTTTCTGCTTGCAAGTCTGCGCGAGCGAGTAGGCGGAGAAAGTCGGATCGACCGGCGGCGCAGCCTGCGACAGCGTTTGCGGCCGCGGTTGCGCGGGGGTTTGTGCATGAGCGAGCGATGCGAGGCCGAGGGCGGCGGCCATAAGCAGGCCGGCGGCCGCGCGCGCTGCGCAGTGGGGGACATTTCGTTGCATGTTGTAGGGCCCTCATATCGAACATTGAATCTGATATGAGGCAATCGCTGCGGTTTGGTTCCAGGCGCGCCGCGCTGCCATCGATTGTTCTGGTTTCAGGTGTGCGCGAGAGGGAAGGGGTTGCTGCTTGTGGCACCGGATAGGACGGTGCGATGCACGCGAGGGAAAACCGCACGAAAACGTTTCGGGGATGCAACGAGCTGCAGGAAAGCCGCGCTATTCGTCGCGCGTGGCGTTTTCCGGCGCGTCGCCGGTGGTCTTGCCGTCGTCGTCGCGGATGGCGGATTGCAGCACGCGCAATTCATCGGCGGGGATATGGCAGCGGATCCGATGAACGGGCGGCCCGCCGGCATGGTCGGCGTCGGCTGCGTGAAACGGTGGATCTTGCTGCTCGCAGATCGCCCCGAGCTTGCGCGGACAGCGCGTGTGAAACACGCAACCGGATGGCAACGCTGCCGGGCTCGGCAGATCGCCGGACAGGCGTATGCGTGCTTTGCTGTCGTGGGCGTCGAGTGTCGGCACCGACGATAAAAGCGCTTCCGTATAAGGATGATGCGGTCCGTCGAACACCGCGGCCGCAGGTCCGATCTCCAGCAGCCTGCCGAGGTACAGCACCGCGATTCGATCAGACAGATAGCGCACCACGTGCAGATCGTGAGAGATGAACACGTAGCTCACGCCGCGCTCGCGCTGCAGATCGGCGAGCAGGTTCAGGATCGCGGCTTGCACGGAGACGTCGAGCGCGGAGGTCGGTTCGTCGCACACCACCACGCGCGGTTCGCCGGCAAACGCACGCGCAATCGCCACCCGCTGCTTGAGTCCGCCTGACAGTTGCCGCGTGCGCGAGCCGAGGTAGCGCTCGGGCAAACGCACGGCGGCCGTCAACGTGGCAAGCCGTTCGTCGATAGCCGGGCCTCGCAACGCGGCGAGGCGCGACAGCGCGCGGCCGATCAGACGCTTCACCGAATGCGCGCGATTGAGCGCGGAGTCCGGATTCTGGAACACGATCTGCAGCGACTTGACCTGCTCGTCGTTGCGGCGCGTAACGCGTGCGGCGAGTTGCGTTCCGTCGAGTTCGAGCACACCGCCTGGGTCCGGCGTAAGCAGGCCGAGCATCAGCTTGGCGAGCGTCGTCTTGCCGCTGCCCGATTCGCCGACAAGGCCGAGCGTTTCACCGCTCGCGAGATCGATCGAGACGTTGTCGACAGCGCGCAGCGGTGCGCCGGATACGTGAAAAGTCTTCGAGAGTTTTTCCGCGCGGAGCACGAGGGCAGGGCGCCCGTTTTCCCGGAGGGTTTCCTGCGGCGGCAGTGCTTGCGATGTCGCACGCGGCAGTTCGACCGCACGTTCGTGGTAATGGCAGCGCGACATCTGATCGCCGTGGGCGGCGCTCACCCGATAGGGCGGCGGGGCTTCGCGGCGGCAACGGTCGTCGGCGAGGCGGCAACGGTCCGCGTAGATGCAGCCATGGGTGGCCGAGCCGGGCAAGGGCAGGTTGCCCGCGATCGTATCGAGCCGTTCGGTGTCCTTGCTGCGCCCGGCAGTGGGCAGACAGCGAAGCAGTCCAACCGTATAAGGATGGCGTGGCCGCGCGAACACATCCTGAGTCGCGCCTTCTTCAACGAGCTTGCCCGCATACAGCACGCCGACGCGCTCGCACATCCGCCCGATCACCGCGAGGTTGTGGCTGATGAACAGCACGGCCGTGCCGAGTTCTTCGCGCAGTTGCGCGACGAGGTCGAGCACTTCGGCTTCGACGGTGGCGTCGAGACCGGTGGTCGGTTCGTCGAGAATCAGCAGCGCCGGGTTCGATGCGAGCGCCATCGCGATCACCACGCGCTGCTGCATGCCGCCCGATAGCTGATGCGGATAGCTGTCCATGACGCGCTCGGGTGCGGCGATACGCACACGCTGCAGCATGTCGAGCGTGCGCTGCACGGCGTCCTCACGCGCGACACCGGCGGCTTCGAATGCTTCGGTGACTTGCCGCGCGATCGTCAGCGAAGGATTCAGCGCGCGGCCCGGGTCCTGATAGACCATCGAAATCGCGTGCGCGCGCATCGTGCGCAACGCATCGGCATCGAGCTTCTGCACGTCCTGGCCGGCGATGATGATCTTGCCGGCCTTGACCTTGCCGTTGCGCGGCAAATAGCGCAGCGCGGCCATCGCCACTGTCGATTTGCCGCAGCCCGATTCGCCGACGAGTCCGTACGCTTCGCCGCGCCGCACGCGAAACGACACGTCTTGCAGCACTTCGCGGTCGCGCCCGCGCATCCGGTACGTCACCGTCAGACCGACGACGGTCAGCGCATCCGCGCGATCGCTCTTCGACACGTCGAAGGCGGGAAACGAGGCGGGCGGCGGGCCGTTCATCGGTCGAGGACCCCCTGCACGCTATCGGCAATCAGATTCACACCGACCACCAGCGTGGCGATCGCGCCGGCCGCGAACACGACCGTCCACCACGCGCCGCCCGCCATCAGCGTGTACGACTCGGACAGCGCGAGTCCCCAGTCGGCGGAAGGCGGTTGAATGCCGAAGCCGAGAAACGACAGCGTCGCCACCGCGAAGATCGCGTACCCGAGACGCACGGTCGCCTCGACGATGATCGGCGGCAGCACGTTCGGCAGGATCTCCGCGAACATGATGTACGGCGCCCGTTCGCCACGCAGTTGCGCGGCGGCGACGTAGTCCAGATGCCGTTCGGCGAACACGGCGGCGCGAACCGTGCGCGCGGTGATCGGCGTGAAGGTGATGCCGATCACGAGGATCACCGTGAAGTTCGACGCGGCGACAGCGGCCAGCGCGAGCAACGCGACGATCACGAGCGGCAGCGCGAGTACGGCGTCGATCGCGCGGCCGACCACGTTATCGACCCAGCCCTCGAAGTAGCCGACGATCAACCCCAACGCGGTGCCCGCCAGCGTGCCGAGCAAGGTCGCCAGCGGCGCGATCGTCAGAATGTCGCGCGCGCCGACGATCACCCGCGAGAACACGTCACGGCCGAGCTGGTCGGTGCCGAACCAGTGCATGCCGTCGGGCGGCGTCAGCGAGTTGAGCGGATCGGACGCATACGGATCGAGGCGCACGATCCATGGCCCGGCGATTGCGCAGACGATCCACCACGCGACGATCAGCACGCCGACCACGAATGTGGGCGAACGCAGCAGCACGCGCAGCTGGTCGAAGCGCGGCTCGGTGGGCGGATGTGGAGTAGGCGGCGCGGGTGGCGGGGCGATGGTGCTCATTCGGCGCCCCGCACCCGCAGCCGCGGATTGAGCAGCACATGCAGCGCATCGGCGGCGAGGTTGGCGACGGTGTAGATCACGCCGACTGTCAGCACGCCCGCTTCGAGCATGGGAAAGTCTTTGGCCTTCGCGGCGTTGTAGATCAGCGAGCCGATGCCTTGATAGTGGAACAGCGTCTCGACCACCACGAGGCCGCCGATCATGTAGCCGAACTGGGTGGCGGCGACGGTGATGGTCGGCAGCAGCGCATTGCGCAACACGTGCCGCCAGATCACGATACGGCGCGGCAAGCCTTTGAGGATCGCAGTGCGCGTGTAGTCGGCATCGAGCGCTTCAACGGTGCCCGCGCGCGCCATGCGGGCAATGTAGCCGAAGAACACCAGCACCAGCGGCAGCACCGGCAGAATCAGATATCGCAACTGTTCGAGCGCGCTCGCTTCGGGCGGATACGACGCTTCGATCGGCAGCCAGCGCAGCCACACGCCGAACACCAGAATCAGCACGATCGACGAGACGAACTCCGGCACCACGGTCGCCGACAAACCGGCAATGCTGATCGTGCGATCGAGCCAGCGTCCCGCATGCATCGCCGACCACACGCCACCCGCAATGCCGAGCGGCACGACGACGACAAAGGCGAGCACACCGAGCTTCGCGGAATGCGCGAGCGCGTCGGCGATAAACGGCCCGACCGGCTCGCGGTACGCATACGAGAGCCCCATGTCGCCGCGCACGAAATGCGTGATCCACTCGATGTATTGCGTCAGCAACGGACGGTCCGCGCCGAGCTGATGATTGAGCGCGGCGACCGCACGCGCATCGGCGAGCGGCCCCAGGATCGCGCGGCCGATATCGCCGGGCAGCAACGCGCCGCCCGCGAACACGATCACCGACAGCAGCCACAGCGTGATCAACGACAAACCCACGCGCGTCGCAAGAAAACGCACGACGCGGCCCGCGTTGCCGTTCGCGCCGCCCGAGGCGCGAGGTGCGGAAGGGGTCACCGTGGTCGACATCGTGATCTCCTGCCGAAGCGCAGCGCGCTTACGCGCTCAACACCGCGCGGTCGAAATAGAGCTGCGCGAGCGCGGTGAAGCGCACACCGTTCACGCCTTTACGCATCGCGATCAGCTGATCGTAGAAGAACGGAATGATCAAGGGTGTCTCGTCGAGCAGCAGTGTCTGGATCTGTCCGGAGAGTTTCTTCTGCGAGCCGAGGTCGATCGCCGCGACGAACTGCGCGACCAGTTGATCGTATTGCGGGTTCTTGAAGTGCGCGGCGTTCCACGTGCCGTTGCTGGTGAGCGGCGCATTCAGAAACACGTTCGGCACGCCGCGATGACCATAATCGGTGATGCCGAGCGGCGAGTCGAGCCAATCGGATTTGCCCGGCGTGCCCGCGCCGTAATACAGCGACTGGCTCTCGACCTTCAGATTGATGCGCACGCCGATCGCCTTCGCTGCGTTCTGTACGACCACCGCGAGGTCGGGAATCTCCATGTATTTTTCGGTCGTGAGCGTCACGTCGAAACCGTTCGGCACACCCGCTTGCGCAAGCAGTTGTTTCGCCTTCGCGATATCGATCCTGCGTTGCGGGACGCCCGCATCCGACGCCGGAAACACCGGAGCGAACGGGCTGTCGTTGCCGACTTGCGCGCGGCCCTTGAACAGGCCGCGCACCAGCACGTCGCGATCGAGCGACAACGCGAGCGCCTGACGCACGCGCTTGTCCTTGAATAGCGGATTGTCGTTGCGCATATGGATTTGCCGATGCGCGCTCGACTTCACGCCGACCGCTTTGAAGTCTGGATTGTTCAGAATGCCGGCGCCGCCCTGCACGGTGAAGGTGCCCATCACGTCGGCCTGGTGGCCTTGCAACGCGAGCATTTGCGCCTGTTCGTCGGCGTAGAACGAGAACTGTACGCGCTGCGGTAACGCTTTGTCGCCCCAGTAATCGGGATTGCGCACGAACGACGCGCCGACCTTCGCCTGATACTTCTCGAGCTTGAACGGACCGGTGCCGATGAAGCTCTTTTCATAGCCTCCTGCATAGTTGGCAGGCAGGATCACGGCGTTGTAATTGTCGGAGGAAACGTAATACGGAAAGTTGCCGTTCGGCGCGTCGAGATGGAACGCCACCGTGTGGTCGTCGAGCACTTTCGCGCCGCCTTTCGACAGCACGCCTTTTAGCACCGAGAGCGCCGCCGAGCCGCTGGCCGGATCGGCGAGACGGTCGAAGGTGGCGGCGACGTCTTTCGCCGTGAACAGCTGGCCGTCGTGGAACTTGACGTTCGGACGCAGCTTGAAGGTCCACACGTCGCCCTTGTCGTTCGGCTTCCATGACAGCGCCAGCGCAGGCTTCAGCACGAGGCGCTCGCCGTCGTCGTCGATCAGGAATTCGCCGGTTTGATTCAGCAGCGCGAGGCTCGCGGCGTCGGTGACGGTCAACGGGTCGACCGCGCCGGCAGGCGTCAGATGGGCGACGCGGATGGTCGCGTTGGCCGGGCTCTGCGCGCCTTGCGCACGCGCTCGCGGCACGTTCAGGATGCCGCCGCCGGCCAGCGACAAACCGATCACGCTCGCATGGCGCAGCAGCTCGCGGCGCGTGATGCGGCCCGCGAGGAATTCGTCGATGGCGTGGTTGCCGTAGGGATCGGCGGTGCGGCGGGTTGCGTCGAGTTCGGGGAGTCTGTCCGCGGGAGTCTTCATCGATGGAGTGTCCAGTCCGTTCTGCTGTCGGTTCTGAAGGGCCGCGCCGAATGCACGCGACAGGGCGACGATATTGCAACGGCAAAAGCGCAACGGCAAAAAGCGGTTTCAGTTTAAGCGATTGCCCGCGGATTCGGCGTGCCGGTGAGTGCGTCAGGTTGCCGTTTGGCGGATAAAAGGACCCGCGTGTGCCGTGACGACAACGCTTGTTGGCGCCGCCGCGCGGCGTATGGCGCACGGCGGCTGACGTGATTGATGCCGCAGCGCGGGAATCGCTGCTGCCGTGGCGTCCTTACCGACCGGCTGCCGCTGCCACGTTGGATTTACCACGTGGATTTGCCACGTGGATTTACCGCGCTACGGCAGCCGGGCGGCGCCAGCGATGGAACAGCACGGAGCCGATCCAGCACGCCATGAAGCCCGCGACGATGCCATAGCCGAGCACGCCGAAGCGCTCGTTGATGTCCGCCACCGCATCCCATACGCCGCCGCTCAGCCCCAATTTGTCCGACGCGAGGTGCAATGCTTCGACGCCGCCGATCACGATCGCCACCACCGCCGACACGAACGTGATGCTCGCGTTGTAGTAGAGCTTGCGTTTCGGGTCGTCCATCGCCCAGCCGTAGGCGTGGACCATCAGCACATTGTCGGTGGAATCGACGAGCGTCATGCCGGCCGTGAAGAGCGCGGGGAACACGAGAATCGAATACAGCGGCAGACCTTTACCCGCTTCGGCCGCGGCGATCGCCAGCAGGCCGATCTCGGTCGCGGTGTCGAAGCCGAGGCCGAACAGCACGCCGACCGGGTACATGTGCCAGCTTTTCGTCACGAGCCGGAACAATGGCCGCAATGCGCGCGACAGCAAACCGGAGGGTGCGATGGTCCCCGTGAATTCATCAGTCAGTTCGCCGCCGCGTTGGACGTGGCGATAACGGCGCCATACGTCGCGCAGAATCACGAGGTTCACGCATGCCAGCACCAGCAGGAAGCCCGCCGACACGATCGTGCCGATGGTGCCGCCCACCGCCCTGAAGGTTTCAAAGCGGCCGTGCAGCGAATGCGCTGTCCACGCAATGCCGGTCGTCGCCGCGATCACGATCGTCGAATGGCCCAGCGAAAACGACAGGCCGACGCCGAGCGGCTGCTTGCCGGCCTGCATCAGCTTGCGCGTGACGGCGTCGATTGCCGCGATGTGGTCCGCGTCGACCGCGTGACGCAGCCCGAAACCATACGCAAGCAGCGCGGTGCCGAGCAGCAGCGGATAGTGGCGAAACGCGATCAGCGCCCACGCCCACGCGCCGAGATTGGCGGCGATCAGGACGGCGTAGAGCGTGATGAGGCGAGAGCGCAGCGAAGCGGCCGGCGTCATGAGTCGCGTGGGAAAGAATTAGTGATCGTGCGGATGCTTATGAATCGGATCGACCCAGTAGACCGTTTCCGGCTGTTCGACCGCGTCGATGTTCAGATTCACCACCACCGCTTCGTTGTCGCTGCGCACCACCACGCATTCGAGCGGGTCGTCGGTGCTCGCGTTGATTTCCTGATGCGGCACGTACGGCGGCACGAAGATGAAGTCGCCGGGGCCGGCTTCGGCGGTGAACTCGAGATGCTCGCCCCAGCGCATGCGAGCCTGGCCGCGCACCACGTAGATCACGCTTTCGAGCGCGCCGTGATGATGGGCGCCGGTCTTCGCATTCGGATGAATCGTCACGGTGCCGGCCCAGAGTTTCTGCGCGCCGACCCGTGCGGCATCGATCGCAGCCGCGCGATTCATGCCCGGCGTTTGCGCAGTGTTGCTGTCGAGCTGGTCGCCCTTGATGACCTTGACGCCATGCTCGCGCCAGTCGATGGGCGCCGACGGTTGCTCGTCATGGTAATGCGGGTGTTCGTGTTGCTGGCTCATGATGTGTCTCCTACTGGACGTGAGTCCCGGCGATGGGCGCGGCGCCATCTGGTATTTTTGCACGTTCAAAAACGTGCGTGTGGCTGACCGGCGGGCGCGGCGCTGCGGACGAAAAAAAGCCCGTCCACGAGGGACGGGCTTCGAGTCATTTGCCGGAGTTGCCAGCGTTGGCGGTGTGGCGTGATTCGCGGCACATGACGTGTTGCAGAGGCTTCAGCGCTTACTTCTGCTTCGCGTTGATCACGGCTTCGGCCACGTTGTTCGGCGTTTCAGCATAGTGCTTGAACTCCATCGTGTACGTGGCGCGGCCCTGGGTTGCCGAGCGCAGCGAGGTCGAATAGCCGAACATCTCCGCGAGCGGCACTTCGGCGCGCACCAGCTTGCCGCCGCCGCCGGCGATGTCTTCCATGCCCTGCACCATGCCACGGCGGCTCGACAGATCGCCCATCACGTTGCCCATGAAGTCTTCGGGCGTTTCCACCTCGACGGCCATCATCGGTTCGAGCAGCACCGGCTTCGCTTTGCGCATCGCGTCCTTGAACGCTATCGAACCGGCCATACGGAACGCGTTTTCGTTCGAGTCGACGTCGTGGTACGAACCGAAGGTCAGCGTCACCTTCACGTCGACCACCGGATAGCCCGCCAGCACGCCGGCCTTGAGCGTTTCCAGTATGCCCTTGTCGACCGCCGGAATGTATTCGCGTGGAATCACACCGCCCTTGATCGCGTCGACGAATTCGTAGCCCTTGCCTTGCGGCGCCGGTTCGAGCGTGATCACCGCATGGCCGTACTGGCCGCGGCCGCCCGACTGCTTGACGAACTTGCCTTCCACGTCCTCGACCTTGTTGCGCACCGTTTCGCGGTACGCCACCTGCGGCTTGCCGACGGTCGCCTCGACGCCGAACTCGCGCTTCATCCGGTCGACCAGAATTTCCAGGTGCAGCTCGCCCATCCCGGAGATGATCGTCTGGCCGGATTCTTCATCGGTCTGCACGCGGAACGACGGGTCTTCCTGCGCGAGACGATTGAGCGCGATACCCATCTTTTCCTGGTCGACTTTGGTCTTCGGCTCGACTGCCTGCGAGATCACCGGCTCCGGGAAGATCATCTTTTCAAGGATGATCACGTGGTTCGGATCGCACAGCGTGTCGCCCGTGGTCGCTTCCTTCAGGCCGACAGCCGCGGCGATGTCGCCCGCGTAGACTTCCTTGATTTCCTTGCGCTCGTTCGCGTGCATCTGCAGGATTCGGCCAAGGCGTTCCTTCTTTTCCTTGATCGCGTTGTAGACGGTGTCGCCCGAATTCACCACGCCCGAATACACGCGGAAAAAGATCAACTGGCCGACGAACGGGTCGGTCATGATCTTGAAGGCGAGGGCGGAGAACGGATCGTCGTCTTTCGGATGACGCTCGGCTTCATTGTCGTGTTCGTCGTGGCCGAGAATAGCGGGCACGTCGGCCGGCGAGGGCAGATAGTCGATCACCGCGTCGAGCATCGCCTGCACGCCCTTGTTCTTGAATGCGCTGCCGCACAGCATCGGCACGATCTCGTTGGCGATAGTGCGGGCGCGCAGACCGGCCTTGATTTCCTCTTCGGTCAGCGTACCGCCATGCAGGTATTTGTCGAGCAGTTCCTCGTTCGCTTCGGCGGCGGCCTCGACCATCTTGTCGTGCCATTCCTTCGCGGTGGCCGCCAGCTCGGCGGGGATGTCCCGGTACTCGAACTTGATGCCCTGGCTCTCGTCGTCCCAGACGATCGCCTTCATCTTGACGAGGTCGACCACGCCCAGGAAATGTTCTTCCGCGCCGACCGGAATCTGGATCGGCACGGCGATGCCTTTCAGACGATCGCCGATCTGCCTCTGCACGCGGAAAAAGTCCGCACCGACGCGGTCCATCTTGTTGACGAACGCAATGCGCGGCACCTTGTACTTGTTCGCCTGGCGCCACACCGTTTCGGACTGCGGCTGCACGCCGCCGACCGAGTCGTACACCATGCAGGCGCCGTCGAGCACGCGCATCGAGCGTTCCACTTCGATCGTGAAGTCGACGTGGCCCGGGGTGTCGATGATGTTGATCCGGTGTTCCGGATAATTGCCGGCCATGCCTTTCCAGAAAGCGGTCGTGGCCGCCGACGTGATGGTGATGCCGCGCTCCTGCTCCTGTTCCATCCAGTCCATCGTCGCCGCACCGTCGTGAACCTCGCCGATCTTGTGGGTCACGCCGGTGTAGAACAGGATGCGTTCAGTAGTGGTGGTTTTGCCGGCATCGATGTGAGCGCTGATGCCGATATTCCGGTAGCGCTCGATGGGAGTCTTGCGGGGCACGTGAACCTCCTTGGAATGGCGCGCCTGAAGGCGCTTGCCGGGCGGCGGTCTGTGCTGCCCGGGCAGTCTGGGTGCTGCGGTATCAAGAATACTAGGATAGCGCGTCGGCCCGTCTTTTGCAGGAATCTTGCCAGCCGGACGTAAGCGCCTGCTGACGGGGCTTTGGCGGCAGGGCGGCGGGCCGCAGCCCTGCAAATGAAAAAGCCGGCGCCTCGTGAAAGGCACCGGCTTTCTGGAAAGCGCGAAGCGGGGAAGCGGCGGGGCGCCGCCACGGTCGACGCGACTTATTGCGCGGCCGGCAACCCCTGGATCTTCATCCCCGGTTTGATGCCCTTCGACGTGAACCAGCCTTTGCTCATCTCCAACACGTACACGCCGTTGTTCTTCGGGCAGTGATTGCTGGTGGTTTCGGCCTGCATCTCGTCGATGTCGGTGACCGTGCCGTCGGCGCGCATGAAGGCGATCGACAGCGGGATCAACGTGTTCTTCATCCAGAAGCAATGCACTGCGTTTTCGTTGAAGACGAACAGCATGCCTTCGTTCGGCGCGAGATTCGTGCGATACATCAAGCCTTGTTCGCGGTCCGCATCGTTGGCGGCGACAGCGGCGTCGATCACGAACATGCCCGCGGTCAGCTTCGCGCGCGGAAAGTCGCCGGGCTGCTTCGCGCCGGCCGGCATCTGCTGGGCGTGTGCGGGTGCCGCGGTGGTGGCGGCGAACGACATCGCCGCGAGCGGCAGTGCAATGGCAACAGCGAAGCGCGCAATCAACGAGCGCAGGGGAAATCGCACGGCATGACTCCTTGCTGGAAATTAACCCGCGAATGTTACGCGAGCGCGTCAAAAACAAAAAGGCAGACAGCCTTGCGGCGATCTGCCTTTCAACGCCGTAAGAACGGCAATGAAGCTAGTTCTTGACTGCGTTTTTACAACAAACTTACTCCGAAGCGCCCGAAGCTGCAGCAGCTGCTGCTGCCTTCTTGTGCGACTTCTTGTGAGCGTGCTTCGTGGTCTTCTTTGCCGACGAAGCTGCTGCTGCCGGAGCTGCCATCGGAGCTGCCGAAGCTGCTGCCGGTGCCGAAGCTTGTGCGAATGCTGCCGTTGCGAAGAGACCAGCGACCAGAGCGGCGATCAGTTTGTTCATTTTGTAAATCCTCAGCTTTAGTTGATTAACCAAATGACCCGGTTATATGTAGAGTCATGTCGGTAAACGTGCCATCCACCTTTCGGTTGACAGACGCATCGAACAAATTTTCGACGCGTCTGCTTTAGCGCTCAGACTCCCCGCACCTGCCGCGAGAGCGGCTTGTACCAAGGCCCTTAAGGCTGAATGCCGGATAGCTTCGGGCGGCATCTGCGTCGAATAACGCGTGAGCTCGCGCACCGGTTGACGTAAATTTTCGCGAATATTTATTAGGCGACGCGCGAACGGACTGGATAGCCGTGCAGTACTCGCGGGCCGCAATTGTTTCACGCGTGTTTCACAGGAGTTTCACGCGGGGTTTTGTTTGCTGATACAACGAGTTAGCTTTTTCGATGCGGATGCGAATAGGCACGAATAGGCCCGAGGAGGCGCCGGGTGCGTATGCAATGCGGTTCAAACGATGCCGTCCCACGGCGCCTTCGGCGGCAATTCGACACTCTCGCCCGGTTGTAGTCCGAGCGAAAAAATATCGAGCGCGCCAACGCCGACGCGCACCAGCCGCAGTGTCGGAAAACCGACCGCTGCGGTCATGCGGCGCACCTGACGGTTCTTGCCTTCGGTGATCGACAACTCGATCCACGTGGTCGGAATCGCGGCGCGAAAGCGGATCGGCGGTGTGCGGGGCCAGAGTGCCTCGGCCGGCTCGGCGTATTCCGCGCGGCACGGCCGCGTGACGTAGTCGCCGAGATCGACGCCGCGCGCGAGCCTCTTCAAGGTGGCCTGATCGACTGCGCCTTCCACTTGCGCCCAATAACGTTTGACCAGTTTGTGGCGCGGCTCGGCGATGCGTGCCTGCAGCGCGCCGTCGTCGGTGAGCAGCAGCAGTCCCTCACTGTCGGAGTCGAGCCGGCCCGCCGGATAGACGCCGGGCACCTTGACCCAGTCGGCCAGCGACGCGCGTGTTTCGTGCGGCGAAAACTGGCAGATGGTGCCGAACGGTTTGTTCAAAGCGAGAAGGCGCATACGGGATCGGTGAAAAGACGCGGGGCGCCGCTCATGGCGGGGACGCACGGTCCCAGCCATGAGCGGCCGCGGTTCAATAATAAATGTGGGATGTTAATGCATAATACGCGGCGGGAAATCTTATGTCTTATATAAGACATAAGAATTTAGACCGCTCCAGCTTGCACTCGAGGTAGGAAAACCCCGACCCGCGGCCGGCCCGTTCCCACGCTGGCGTGGGCTAGAATAGCGGCCTGGCCGCTCGCGGGCGGCCGGCATTGCGCGTAGCGAGGAGCGCCCGGTTTCGCAGTCTCCCATCAGCTTTCAGCACAGCCATCACTGGAGTCCGATCATGCCGTATCAGCACATCAAGGTTCCTACCGGCGGTGACAAGATCACCGTCAACGCAGATTTCTCGCTCAACGTTTCCGACCAGCCGATCATCCCGTTTATCGAAGGCGACGGTACGGGTGCCGACATCACCCCGGTGATGCTCAAGGTGGTGGATGCGGCAGTTGAAAAAGCGTACGCAGGCAAGAAAAAAATCCACTGGATGGAAATCTACGCCGGCGAGAAGGCAACCAAGGTGTATGGCCCGGACGTTTGGCTGCCGGAAGAGTCGATGCAGGTGCTGAAGGAATACGTCGTGTCGATCAAAGGTCCGCTCACCACGCCGGTGGGCGGCGGCATCCGTTCGCTGAACGTCGCGCTGCGGCAGGAACTGGACCTGTATGTCTGTTTGCGCCCGGTGCAGTACTTCAAGGGCGTGCCTTCGCCGGTTCGCGCGCCGGAAAAGACCAACATGGTGATCTTCCGCGAGAACTCGGAAGACATCTACGCCGGCATCGAGTGGCCGGCTGAATCGGAACAGGCCAGGAAGATCATCAAGTTCCTGCAGGAAGAAATGGGTGTGAAGAAGATCCGTTTCCCGGAAACGTCGGGCATCGGCATCAAGCCGGTGTCGCGCGAGGGCACGGAGCGTCTGGTGCGCAAGGCGATCCAGTACGCGATCGACAACGATCGCCGTTCGGTCACGCTGGTGCACAAGGGCAACATCATGAAGTTCACGGAAGGCGCGTTCCGCGACTACGGCTATGCGCTGGCGCAAAAGGAATTCGGCGCGGAGCTGGTCGACGGCGGCCCGTGGATGAAGTTCAAGAATCCGAAGTCGGGCAGCGACATCGTCATCAAGGACGTGATCGCTGACGCGTTCCTGCAGCAGATCCTGTTGCGTCCGGCTGAATACGACGTGATCGCCACGCTCAACCTGAACGGCGACTACGTTTCGGACGCGCTGGCGGCGCAAGTCGGCGGTATCGGCATCGCGCCGGGCGCGAACATGTCGGATTCGGTCGCGATGTTCGAAGCCACGCACGGCACCGCGCCGAAGTACGCGGGCAAAGACTACGTGAATCCGGGGTCGGAAATTCTCTCGGCGGAAATGATGCTGCGCCACCTGGGCTGGATTGAAGCCGCGGACCTGATCATCAAGTCGATGGAAAAGTCGATTCTGCAAAAGCGGGTCACGTATGACTTCGCGCGTCTGATGGAGGGCGCGACACAAGTGTCCTGCTCGGGCTTCGGGCAGGTGATGATCGAGAATATGTAAGCAATGTAAGCGGTTCGAGCCGGTTTATCCGGCCTGAATTGAAAACCCCGGCGCCGCGAGGCGACCGGGGTTTTTTGTGCCTGCCGATGTGTCGAATACGCGCGCCCACACCGAGCCGAAAGCCGCTTGCGTTATGATTCTTCGACTGCTGGCTTTCCGCGCATCGCATCCGCGTCGTACTCGTATCGTACTAGTTCATTCTGCAATGACCTCTGTGTGGCGAATCCTCATCGTGCTGTCCCTCGCGTTGTTTGCAACGCAAGGTGCGTTCGCGCATGAACATGCCACGGCGCCGATGAAGAGCGTTCGCGCGATGCAGATTGTCCATTCCGTCGACGATACGTCGACCGCCGTGAGCGAAACCGCGCACTGTGCCGGCATGGCTGCTTCCGGGACGCTCTGTCGACATGATCATTCTTTCTGCTGTTCGACCTCGTGCGGCGCGCATTGCGGCGCATTGTTCGTCGCATTCGCTTTCGAGCCGCGCGCGTTCCGCGCGGCGCTGCCGCAATCGCTTGCGGAGACGCAGCGCACCGGCGTCATCCATGCGCCCCTGTTGCGGCCGCCGATAGCCTGATCGTTGCGCGCGCCGACGCACTGCGCGCCGCAAGGCAAAGGCCGCGATTCCCTTCCATAGGCCGGCCCTTGAACGATCCAGCGTGGACTCGCCCCGGCGCCTGTCCCGCTATCTGAACCAGGCAGAGGAAATCATTCATGATTCGCAGGCAATTTCTCGCCCGCGCGTTGAGCGCGGCAGCTGCGTCGCTGTTCGCGCGCAGCGCGTTCGCACAGCACGACGCTCATTCGATGCACAAGATGTCCGGCATGGACGATATGGGCGACATGGACATGTCCGGCATGCCGTCGATGTCCGCGCACAAAGCGGCCAGGCCGGCGGCCGCGGTACTGGCCGCTCCCGACGCGCTGCCGGCCGGCGCGCCGCTCGCCACTTTGCGTACGCTCGCCAACGAAAGCCGCGAGCCTGGTGTGTTCCGCGCGACCTTGATCGCACAACCGGTCAAACGCAAGCTGCTGCCCGACAAGCCGTCCACCACCTTCTGGCAATACGACCAGGGCGGCAATCCAGGCAGCGCAATCGCGCGCGTCATGCAGGCTGAAGGTCCAGTCGTCGGCCCGTTAATCGATGTCCGCGAAGGCGACACCGTCGAGATCCGCTTCGTCAACCGTCTGCCGCAAGCGTCGACGATTCATTGGCACGGCTTGCCGGTGCCGCCCGACCAGGACGGCAATCCGTCGACGCCGGTCGCGCCGGGCGCGTCGCATGTGTACCGCTTCACGCTGCCGCGGGGTAGCGCCGGCACTTACTGGTATCACCCGCATCCGCACATGAGGTCGGCGGAGCAGGTGTTTCGCGGCCTCGCCGGCCCCATCGTGGTGCGCGCCGCCGACGATCCGCTGACCGCCTGGCCCGAGCGCCATCTGTTCTTCTCGGACCTGAAACTCGCCAGCGACGGCGTCATCCCGCCGAACGACATGATGGACTGGATGAACGGCCGGGAAGGCCAGTTCGTGCTGGTGAACGGCGCACGCCGTCCGCGCATCGAGATCACGAAGGACGAGCGTTGGCGTCTGTGGAATGGATGCAGTGCCCGTTATTTGAGATTTTCGCTCGGCGACGAACAACATTTTGCGCAAGTGGGCACAGACGGCGGCCTGCTGGGGCAACCGCGCGACGGTCTCACAGAGTTGTTGCTGGCGCCTGGCGAGCGCGCCGAGGTGATCGTCCGCGCGGGGGCGAACCCTTCGCGAGCGGTGCTGAGCGCCGACGTCTACGACCGCCGCAAGATGGCGATGTCGCATGGCAGCCTGCCGCCTGATCCGGTCCGTGCCCTCGCCGACATTAGCTTTAATCCGCCACCTGGCGCGAGGGCGCGCGAGTTGCCGGCGACGTTGCGCCTCGTGGCGCCGCTCGGCACGCCGGTGGCGAAGAAGTCCGTGGTGTTCTCCGAGCAGATGGACATGGCTGCGATGCACGGCCCGAAGGCGTCAGCCGCGCATGGCAACACGCGTGGCAACACCATGCCGGCCGGCATGACGTTCATGATCAACGGTCAGGTTTTCGACCCATCGCGCATTACGCTCACCAGCCGGCGCGACGAAATCGAACTCTGGTCGATCGAGAACCGCACCGATATGGATCATCCGTTCCATCTGCACGGCACGCAGTTTCAGATCGTCGAGCGGGAGCGGGGTGGCGCGGTCACGCCCGAGCCGTATCGCGCGTGGCGCGATACGGTCAACGTGCGGCCGGACGAAATCGTGCGGATCGCCACCGTGCAGCGGATGGCGGGAGAGCGCATGTTCCATTGCCACATCCTCGAACATGAGGATCTCGGCATGATGGGCACGCTGAGAGTGGTATGACGCGTGCGGTGAGCGTCCGGCCGGTTTAGGGGGAAGCCGGAAAAAGAAACCCGGCACGAAGCCGGGTTTCAAAGGATCGGGTACCGAACGGTTTCAGGCAGGTGCCTGGATGTTCGATGCCTGCTTGCCTTTCGGGCCTTGCACGACCTCGAAGGTTACTTTCTGGCCTTCCTTGAGGGTCTTGAACCCATTCATCTGGATGGCCGAGAAGTGTGCAAACAGATCCTCACCACCTTCGTCAGGCGTGATGAATCCGAAACCTTTTGCGTCATTGAACCATTTGACCGTACCAGTTGCCATTCCAACTTCCCCTGTAACTCATGTCACTACCACGAGCCCTCGAAAAGCTCCACGACCGCGTGATGCAGCCGCTCCCTCCTCACAAGCTCACCATCGGCATTTTTTCGAAATTATGGCTCGGTGAAAAAAGTGCCAGCTTGATTGTTGAGGCTCTTTATTCGAGTGTCAAGAAAATTTTGAGATGCTCGTTGCCCCGTTGCAAACAGTCGATTTCCAGGGTTTTTCCCGCTTTTGTTATGTGCGGTTGCGCAAGCGTGCCGTCTTGAAAAGTCGCATAATCGACTCACCTGCTGTTCTGCGGGTCGTCCGCTGCTGGCAACCCGCTCCGGCAGGTTGTGCGATACTCGATCCGACTGCGGCGCAGCACGGCCGCGATGCATCACTGGATAGGGGCCGGCTCCGCAATCGGCTCGCGGAATGACGCACGCATGGGGGGAGTTACCCATCAGGCGCTGGCGAACGGGCTCACCGGCCGGACGGTCGGGTTTTGACAGGATTGCGGGCCTGTCCTAGTTGTTTAGAATGGGTGTATGGCGATTATCCCGGACAAGCAGGACGGCACCGTACTGGAGCGGCAGGAAAAGAAGCTGAAGCCGCCTTCCATGTACAAGGTGGTGCTGCTGAACGACGACTTCACGCCAATGGAATTTGTCGTGATGATCGTGCAAGAGTATTTCAATAAAGATCGTGAAACCGCAACGCAGGTTATGTTGAAGGTGCATCGCGAGGGCAGGGGAGTTTGTGGGGTCTATACGCGGGACATCGCGTCGACCAAAGTCGAGCAAGTCGTTACCCACGCACGGCAGGCCGGGCATCCGCTGCAGTGTGTGATGGAGGAAGCATGATTGCCCAGGAACTGGAAGTCAGCCTGCACATGGCGTTCATGGAAGCACGCCAGGCGCGGCACGAGTTCATAACGGTCGAACATCTTTTGCTGGCGCTGTTGGACAATCCGACGGCCGCGGAGGTGTTGCGTGCATGCGCGGCCAATATCGAGGATCTGCGCCAGAACCTGCGCAACTTCATTCATGACAACACGCCTACCGTGCCCGGCACGGATGACGTCGACACGCAGCCCACATTAGGCTTTCAGCGTGTGATTCAGCGCGCGATCATGCATGTGCAATCCACCTCGAACGGCAAGAAGGAAGTGACCGGCGCGAACGTGCTAGTGGCAATCTTCGGCGAGAAGGATTCGCACGCGGTGTACTACCTGCAACAGCAGGGCGTGACGCGTCTGGATGTGGTGAACTTCATCTCGCACGGCATTGCGAAGACGAGCAGCACGGACGCCGCGAAAGCGAGCGACGCGAATGCCGAGTCCGACGAGGCCGCCGCGCAGAAGGAAACCCCGCTGGCCCAGTTCACGCAGAACCTGAACCAGATGGCGAAAGACGGCCGCATCGATCCGTTGATCGGGCGCGAGTCGGAAGTCGAGCGCGTGGTGCAGGTGCTGTGCCGCCGCCGCAAGAACAATCCGCTGCTGGTCGGTGAGGCCGGCGTCGGCAAGACGGCGATCGCCGAAGGGCTCGCCTGGCGCATCACGCGCGGCGAAGTGCCGGACATTCTCGCGGACGCCCAGGTGTATTCGCTCGACATGGGCGCACTGCTCGCCGGCACCAAGTATCGCGGCGACTTCGAACAACGTCTGAAGACGGTCCTCAAGGAATTGAAGGAACGTCCGCATGCCATCCTGTTCATCGACGAAATTCATACGCTGATCGGCGCAGGCGCTGCGTCGGGCGGCACGCTGGACGCGTCGAATTTGCTGAAGCCGGCATTGTCGTCGGGAACGCTCAAGTGCATCGGCGCCACGACGTTCACTGAATATCGCGGCATCTTCGAAAAAGACGCGGCGTTGTCGCGCCGGTTCCAGAAGATCGACGTGACCGAGCCGACCGTCGAGCAGACGGTAGCGATCCTGCGCGGCCTGAAGTCGCGTTTCGAAGAGCATCACGGCGTAAAGTATTCGTCGGGTGCGCTGTCGGCGGCGGCTGAGTTGTCGGCGCGCTTCATTACGGATCGTCATTTGCCGGACAAGGCGATCGACGTGATCGACGAAGCGGGCGCGGCGCAACGCATCCTGCCGAAGTCGAAGCAGAAAAAGACTATCGGCAAGAACGAGATCGAAGAAATCATTTCGAAGATCGCGCGCGTGCCGGCGCAAAGCGTGTCGCAAGACGACCGCAGCAAGCTGCAAACGCTGGATCGCGATCTGAAGAGCGTGGTGTTCGGGCAAGACCCGGCCATCGACGCGTTGTCGGCCGCGATCAAGATGGCGCGCGCGGGCCTCGGCAAGCTGGACAAGCCGATCGGCGCGTTCCTGTTTTCCGGCCCCACGGGCGTCGGCAAGACGGAAGTGGCGAAGCAACTGGCGTTCACGCTGGGGATCGAGCTGATCCGCTTCGACATGTCGGAATACATGGAGCGTCATGCGGTGAGCCGCCTGATCGGCGCGCCGCCGGGCTATGTCGGTTTCGACCAGGGCGGTCTGCTGACCGAAGCTGTCACGAAGAAGCCGCATTGCGTGCTGCTGCTCGACGAAATCGAGAAGGCGCATCCGGACATCTACAACGTGCTGCTGCAGGTGATGGATCACGGTACGCTGACGGACAACAACGGCCGCAAGGCGGATTTCCGCAACGTCATCATCATCATGACGACGAACGCGGGCGCCGAGACGATGGGCAAGTCGGTGATCGGTTTCACGAGTCGCCGGGAAACCGGCGACGAAATGGTCGACATCAAGCGCATGTTCACGCCGGAGTTTCGTAACCGTCTGGACGCGACGATCAGCTTCCGCTCGCTCGATGAAGAAATCATCATGCGCGTGGTCGACAAGTTCCTGATGCAACTGGAAGATCAGTTGCACGAGAAGAAGGTCGATGCGCTCTTCACCGACGCGCTGCGCAAGCATCTCGCCAAGCACGGTTTCGATCCGTTGATGGGCGCGCGGCCAATGCAGCGCCTGATCCAGGACACGATCCGTCGTGCACTGGCCGACGAGCTGCTGTTCGGCAAGCTGATGAACGGCGGCCGTGTGACGGTGGACGTCGATGCGGACGACAAGGTGCAACTGACCTTCGACGAACATCCGGCGCCGCGCAATCCGAATCCGGAAGCGGTCGAAGTCGAGTAAGCGCGAAGTTGGCTGGCGCGAAGTTGACTGCGTTTAGCTTCATCTGAAAGCAGAACGGCGCGGGTTGAACCCCGCGCCGTTCTGCTTTTTGCGTTCTGAACGACCTTGCTCCGCGTCCCGCGCAGCGAAGCGAAGGATCAGTGCTTGCCGGTGCTGCCGAAACCGCCCGCGCCGCGTTCGCTTTCCGCGAAATCGTCGACGATGTTGAACGCGGCCTGCACGACCGGCACGATTACGAGTTGTGCGAGGCGCTCCATCGGATTCAGCACGAAGGTGGTCTCGCCGCGGTTCCACGTCGAAATCATCAGCTGCCCCTGGTAATCCGAATCGATCAGGCCGACCAGATTGCCCAGCACGATCCCGTGCTTATGACCCAAACCCGAGCGCGGCAGGATCAAGGCCGCATAACCGGGATCGCCGACGTGAATCGCCAGACCCGTCGGCACTAGCGCGGTGTCGCCGGGCGCGAGCGTCAACGCTTCGTCGAGGCAGGCGCGCAGGTCGAGGCCCGCGCTGCCGGTGGTTGCGTAGGCCGGGAGTTGGTCGCGCATCCGCGCGTCGAGAATCTTCAGGTCGAGTTTCATGCAGGTTCGAAAGGTTAAGAGGTGGGAGCCTGGCGTCCGAGTTGGAACGCGTCGGCCAGGAGTTCATAGGAGCGCAGCCGGGCACGATAGCTGCCCGCTACGGTGAGTACGATCAGTTCGTCGGCCAGGAATTGCGCCTGCAAATCCTGGAGGCGCTCGGTCACGGTCTCCGGCGTGCCGATGATACTGCGCGGCTTTTCGCGGTCGATCACCAGTTGCTCGCGTACGCCGTATTCTTGCGCCGCGCCTTGCTCGACCGTCGGAATCGGCGCATTCAGGCCAAGGGCCATCTGCACGCGGCGCAGGTCGACCGCCTTTTCCAGGTCGACGGCTTCCTGTTCGGTGTCGGCGCAAATCACGAACACGGCGGCTGCCAGATACGGCTGGTCTGCTTCCAGGCTAGCTTTAAAGCGTTCACGATAGGCCAGCGCCACCTGGTGCCCGAAGTGCGCGTTGATGAAATGCGCGAACGCGAAGCGGATACCAAGTTGCGCTGCGAGCAGGCCGCCGAATTCGCTCGAACCGAGCATCCAGAGTTGCGGGCGCGTGGCGACTTGCGGTTGCAGCAGTACGCCGCGCGCGAGATGGCCCTCGGGCAGCGGGCCGTGCATCAGGCCGACCAGGTCCGCGACCTGCTGCGGGAAAATGTCGCCGCGATTGTAGGCGCCGGCTGCCACCGCTTGCGCCGTTTGCATGTCTCCGCCCGGCGCGCGTCCCACGCCGAGATCGATACGATTGGGAAACAGCGCCTCGAGCATCATGAATTGCTCGGCGACTTTGAACGGGCTGTAGTACGGCAGCATCACGCCGCCGGAGCCGATGCGGATACGTTTGGTCACGCTGCCGAGGTGCGCGAGCATCACCTCGGGACAGGGATTCGACACGCCGCGCAGGCCGTGGTGTTCAGCGCACCAGTAGCGTGTGTAGCCGAGGTCGTCGGCGAGTTGCGCCAGTTCGACGGTGGCGGCGATCGCGTCCGCCACCGAGTGCCCGTCGATCACGGGCGTTTGATCGAGCACGGAAAGTAGCGTCATGTCAGTACTGCTCCAGATGATTCAGTGCGCTCGGGCGACTCGCGGCAAGGCATGCTGAATGCGCAGCGTGCGTCGCAGCGGGCAGCTTCAGCGAATCAGGCTAGTGTCGGGCAGACGCCTGGCGATCTCCGTAATCAGCGCGCGCGCGAGCGTCTGCTTGTCGGCGCGCGGCAGCCTGGTGGCGCCGCCAGCTTCGAACAGGATCACTTCGTTATCGTCGAGGCCGAAGGTCAGCGGGCCGAGATTGCCGATCAGGAGCGGCACCTTTTTGCGCACGCGCTTTTCTTCGCCATGCACTTCGAGCTCGCCGCTTTCCGCCGCGAAACCGACCGCAAAGGGCGGATTCGGCAGCTTCGCTACCGAGGCCAGAATATCCGGATTTTCGACGAATGTGAAAGTCGGCATCGTGCGCTCGGCGGTCTTCTTGATCTTGTGTTCGCTCGCGTGATCGACGCGCCAGTCGGCGACCGCGGCCACACCGATGAAGATGTCGCAGTCGGCGACCGAGTGCATGACCGCGTCGTGCATCTGCTGGGCGGTTTGCACGTCTTCGCGGAACACGCCCCACGGGGTTTCCAGCGCCACCGGGCCGGCAACCAGATGCACCTCGGCGCCCGCTTGCTGCGCAGCGCGAGCCAGTGCGAAGCCCATCTTGCCGCTCGAACGATTGGTGATGCCGCGCACCGGATCGAGCGGTTCGAACGTCGGGCCGGCGGTCAGCAACACGCGCCGGCCAGTCAGAATTTTGGGCGAAAAGAATGAAGCGATCGCTTCATAGGTCGCCGACGCTTCCAGCATCCGCCCGTCGCCGATTTCCCCGCACGCTTGCGGACCCGAATCGGGACCGAGCACCTCGATACCGTCCACGCGCAGTTGCGCGACGTTGCGTTGCGTCGCGGGGTTCTGCCACATCTGCCGGTTCATCGCCGGCACGACGAGCAGCGGACAATCGCGCGCGACGCACAACGTCGACAGCAGATCGTCGGCCATGCCGTGCGCGAGCCTGGCGAGGAAGTCGGTGGAGGCGGGCGCGATCACGATCGCATCCGCTTCACGCGACAGATCGATGTGCGCCATGTTGTTCGGCACACGCGCGTCCCACTGGCTCGTGTAGACCGGACGGCCCGACAGCGCCTGCATGGTGACGGGGGTGATGAATTGCGTGGCCGCTTCGGTCATCACGACCTGCACGGCCGCGCCTGCCTTGGTCAGCAGACGCGTGAGTTCGGCGACCTTGTAGCAGGCAATCCCGCCCGTCATGCCGAGGACGAGGTGTTTTCCTGCGAGTTCTGCGGTTGCCAACGAAAGCCTCCGACAAAGCGTGGTGGCGAGCAGCGGCGCACTGCACCGCCGCCGGCCTTCAAAGCAAACCTGAGCGCGAACCCAGGCGAACCTGAGCGGCGTTAGCGCGCGCCGCGCACGCGCCGCAACTCGTCGAGCACCAGCAGGATCGCGCCGATCGTGATCGCGCTGTCGGCGAGATTGAACGCCGGCCAGTGCCACGTGCGCACGTGGAAATCGAGAAAGTCGATCACGTGGCCGTACGCCAGCCGGTCGATCACGTTGCCGAGCGCGCCGCCGAGAATCAGCGAGAGCGCCGTGCAGAACATCTTCTGCGCGCCATGGCGCTTGAGCAGATAGCCGATCACCAGCGCCGCGACTACGCCGAGTGCGGTGAACGCCCAGCGTTGCCAGCCGCCCGCCATCGCGAGGAAGCTGAACGCTGCGCCGCGGTTGTACACGAGGATCAGGTTGAAAAACGGCGTGACCTCATGCGCAACACCGTAGGCAAACACCTTCTGGATCGCGATTTTCGTCAGCTGATCGAACAGGATCACGATCAGCGCGACGCCGAGCCAGGGCGCCAGCGAACCGCTTCCGGACGACGATTTCGACACGGTTCTCGCCATTATGCCGCGCTCCTCGATTCACCGTTGCCGAACAGGTTGCTGAAGCACCGGCCGCACAGCGTGGGGTGTTCGGCGTTCGCGCCGACGTCCGCGCGGTAGTGCCAGCAGCGTTCGCACTTCAGATACTTCGAGGCGATCACTTCGACGCCTTCTTCCGCTTCGCTGCCGACTTTCACGACGTTCGCCGCCGACGTGATCAGCACGAACTTCAGGTCGTCGGCGAGGCTCGCGAGCGCGTCGTAACGCGCACCGCTCGCGCGGATTTCGACTTCCGCCTGCAGCGACGAACCGATCAGGTTCGCCACGCGCGCTTCTTCCAGCGCCTTGGTCACATCGCTGCGCGCGGCGCGCAGCAGCGTCCATTTGTCGAGCAGGGCGCCGGCGTCCGGCACTGCGGGGAACGCGTGATACGTCTCGGTGAAGATGGTTTCGCTATTCGGCTCGAACACCTTCCACGCTTCTTCGGCGGTGAACGACAGAAACGGCGCCATCAGGCGCAGCAGGCCGTGCGCGATGTGATACAGCGCGGTCTGCGCCGAACGGCGCGCGACGGAATCCACAGCGGTCGTGTACAGGCGGTCTTTCAGCACGTCCAGATAGAAGCCGCCGAGGTCTTCCGAGCAGAACGTCTGCAGCTTGGCGACCACCGGGTGGAACTCATACTTGTCGTAATGCGAGAGGATGTCGTTTTGCAGATTCGCCGACAGCGCCACCGCATAGCGATCGATCTCGAGCCAGTCTTCGACCGGACGCGCGTGCTGCGCGAAATCGAAGTCGGACAGGTTCGCGAGCAGGAAGCGCAGTGTGTTGCGGATGCGGCGATAGCCTTCCGTCACGCGCTTCAGGATTTCCTCGGAGATCGCCAGTTCGCCCGAGTAATCGGTCGAGGCAATCCACAGACGGATGATTTCCGCGCCGAGGCGGTTCGCCACCTCATGCGGATCGATACCGTTGCCGAGCGACTTGCTCATCTTGCGGCCTTCGCCGTCGACGGTGAAGCCGTGCGTGAGCAGCGCGTTGTACGGCGGACGGCCGTCGAGCATCGACGCGGTCAGGAGCGACGAGTGGAACCAGCCGCGGTGCTGGTCCGAGCCTTCCAGATACAGGTCGGCCGGGAATTGCAGTTCGTCGTTATGCGAGCCGCGCAGCACGTGCCAGTGCGTCGTGCCGGAATCGAACCAGACGTCCAGCGTGTCGCGGTTCTTTTCGTACATATTCGCGTCGTCGCCGATCAGCTCGCGCGGGTCGAGCGTCTGCCAGGCTTCGATGCCGGCCTTCTCGACGCGTTGCGCGACTTCTTCGAGCAATTCCAGCGTGCGCGGATGCAGCTCGCCAGTTTCCTTGTGCACGAAGAACGCCATCGGCACGCCCCATTGACGCTGACGCGACAGCGTCCAGTCAGGCCGGTTGGCGATCATGCTGGACAGGCGCTGCTTACCCCACGACGGATAGAACGCGGTGTTCTCGATGCCTTCGAGCGCGGTTTCGCGCAGCGTCTTGCTGGTGTCGTTCGGCTTCACGTCCATGCCGGCGAACCATTGCGAGGTCGCGCGGTAGATGATCGGCGTCTTGTGGCGCCAGCAGTGCATGTAGCTATGCGTGTACTTCTCGGTGCGCAGCAGCGAGCCGGCGGCTTGCAGCGCCTCGACGATCTGCGGGTTCGCCGCCCAGATCGACAGGCCGCCGAACAGTGCGAGCGATTCGATATAACGGCCATCGCCCATCACCGGATTGATGATGTCCGAGTCGGCCATGCCGTGCGCCTTGCACGACACGAAGTCTTCCACGCCGTACGCCGGCGACGAGTGCACGATACCCGTACCGGTTTCGGTCGTCACGTAGTCGCCGAGATAGACCGGCGCCGTACGCTTGTAGCCCGGATGCGCGGAGGCGAGCGGGTGGTTGAAGCGCAGGTTGACCAGCTTCGCGCCGGGCGTGGTCGCGACGATCCTGCCTTCCAGGCTGTATTGCTTCAGGCAGGCCTCGACACGTTCTTCAGCGAGGATCAGCAGACCGCGCGGCGTATCGACCAGCGCATAGACAATTTCCGGATGCAGGTTCAACGCCTGGTTGGCGGGGATGGTCCACGGCGTGGTGGTCCAGATCACGATGCCGCCTTCGTTGCGCGGCAGCGCGGCGAGGCCGAAAGCCTGCGCGGTCTTTTCCGGCTCGGCGAAGCCGAACATCACGTCGATGGTCGGATCGGTCTTGTCCTTGTATTCGACTTCCGCTTCGGCGAGCGCCGAGCCGCAGTCGAAACACCAGTTGACCGGCTTCAGGCCGCGGAACACGTAGCCCTTTTCCATGATCTCGGCGAGCGCGCGGATTTCGCCGGCTTCGTTCGCGAAGTTCATCGTCCTGTACGGATTGTCCCAGTCGCCGAGCACGCCCAGACGCCGGAAGCCGACCTTCTGCTTCTCGATCTGTTCGGTCGCGTAGGCGCGCGCCTTCTGCATCACTTCGGCGGCCGGCAGCGACTTGCCGAACTGCTTTTCGATCTGGATTTCGATCGGCATGCCGTGGCAATCCCAGCCCGGCACGTAGACCGCGTCGAAACCCGCCAGATTGCGCGCCTTGACGATCATGTCCTTGAGAATCTTGTTCACCGCGTGGCCGAGGTGGATGTCGCCGTTCGCATACGGCGGGCCGTCGTGCAGGATGAACTTCTTACGGCCCCTGGAGGCGGCGCGGATCTTCTCGTAGACCTTGCGTTCCTGCCAGGCCTTTACCCATTGCGGCTCGCGCCTGGGCAGGTCGCCACGCATCGGGAACGGCGTGTCGAGCAGGTTGACCGGGTAGCGTGACTGCGGTTTCGAATCGGCTTTCTTGTTGCTCATGATGAGGTCGCGGTGAATTCTTTCTATGCGCAGCAGGGCGCGGTATGCGCATGATGCGCAGGGCGTTTGGGCGCGCCCGGCAGGCATGTCGCGTGAGTCACGGACGCCCTTCGATGCGCGCGGCGAGGGTACAGGCGGCACAGACAGCGCTCGCATGTACCGCGGCGGCTATCTAATTCGGTCGGTGGCCGAGGTGGCGAAACCGGTGGAACGGCTGCCCGGCGTGCCGGCGCCGACGGCCGCGAACCACGCGCGGGCATTGGCGACGTCGCGCGCAATGGCGGCGGTCAGCGTTTCGAGGTCGACGTACTTCTCTTCGTCGCGCAGCTTCTTGAGGAATTCGACGCGCACGAGTTTGCCATACGCGTCGCCGTGCCAGTCGAGCAGGTGCACTTCGAGCAGCACGCGGCCGGAATCGTCGACGGTGGGGCGCAGGCCCAGGCTTGCGACGCCCGGCAGCGGTTCATCGGTCACGCCATGCACGCGCACCACGAAAATACCGGCGAGCGCCGGGCGCTTGTGCGCGATCGGCAGATTGAGCGTGGGGAAACCGAGATCGCGGCCGAGTTTCATGCCGTGTACGACGTGGCCGCTGATCAGATAGTCGCGGCCCAGCGCCGCCCGCGCCGAGTCGAGGTCGCCCGCCACCAGCGCCGCGCGCACGCCCGAACTGGAAATGCGTGCGCCGGACGGATCGGCCACCGTGGCCATTTGCTCGACTTCGAAACCGTACTGTTGGCCCGCGGCCTTGAGCGACGCAAAATCGCCGGCGCGCTTCGCGCCGTAGCGGAAGTCGTCACCGATCATCACCCAGCGCGCATGCAGCCCGTTGACGATGATCCGTTCGACGAACCCATCCGGCGACTGGCTCGCGAAAGTGTGATTGAAATGCTCGACCACCACGCGGTCGACGCCGTTGGTGCGCAGCGCCTCGAGCTTGTCGCGCAGCATCGCGATACGCGGCGGCGCGCCGGCGGGGTTGAAGAACTCGCGCGGGTGCGGCTCGAAGGTCATCACGCAGACGGGCAGGCCGCGTGCATCGGCTGCCGCGCGCACATGGGCGAGCAAAGCCTGATGGCCGCGGTGGACACCGTCGAAGTTGCCGATGGTCAGTGCGCAGGGCGCACGGCTTTCAGCATTGGGAAGACCGCGGAAGACTCTCACGATAGCGGGTTTGAGGTAGGGTGGCCGAGGTGCCGCAAAACAAACGATTATAAACGCTCAGCGCAAGACACGGCGGCGCGTCGCGGTTTCGGTGTCCCCGAATGATAAAATCCGCGGATGAAAAAACTCGTCATCCTGATTTCCGGGCGGGGCAGCAACATGGAAGCCATCGTTAGCGCCTGTTCGCGCGAAGGCTGGCCGGCGCAGGTCGCCGCTGTGATTGCCAACCGTCCTGACGCCGCGGGCCTTGCGTTCGCGGCGTCGCACGGCATTGCCACGGCGGTGGTCGACCACCGCCAGTTTCCCGACCGCGAGCGCTTCGACGCCGCGCTGGCGCGCGAAATCGACGGCTTTATGCCCGACCTGGTCGTTCTCGCCGGCTTCATGCGGGTGCTCACGCCCGGTTTCGTCGACCATTACGCCGGGCGCATGCTGAACGTGCACCCGTCGCTGCTGCCGAGCTTCCCTGGCCTTAAAACCCATCAGCAGGCGCTCGACGCGGGCGTGCGGCTGCACGGCGCGTCAGTGCATTTTGTCACGTCGCAGCTCGATCACGGGCCGATCGTCATGCAGGCGGCTGTGCCGGTGCTCGCAGGCGACACCCCCGCCATGCTCGCCGGGCGCGTGCTGGCAACCGAACACATTATTTATCCACGCGCGGTGCGCTGGTTCGTCGAAGGGCGTCTTGCTCTCGACGGCTTGCGTGTCACGCTTACGCCGCCGGAGCCGCAATGGCTCTTTGCCGGTCACACCGCCGGAGAGGGCGTATGAGATTGCATGGTTTTCTGATTGGACAAACCGAGACTTTGCTGGCTGAAGTCCTGAAACTGAACGGCCCGGCCGACGCCACCACCAGCCGCTTCTTTCGCGCGCACCCGAAGCTTGGGCACGGCGAGCGCGGCGTGATCGCCGAGGCGGTCTTCGCGGTGCTGCGCCGGCGCATGGAATTCGCCCATCTGGCCGAAAGCGGCGCGGGCAGCCCTGCGCGCCGCATGACCTTGCTCGGCCTGATGCAGACGGCCGGCCGCACGGCGCTCAAGCCGTTCGTGTCCGAAGCCGAATCGAAGTGGCTCGAACACGTTGCGACGATCGATCCGGCGAGCCTGCCGTTGCGGATTCGCCTGAATCTGCCCGACTGGATCTGCCAGGCGCTGAACAAGCGGTTTGAAGCCGAAGAGCTGGCGCAACTGGCCGCCGCGCTGAACTACCCGGCGCCGCTCGACCTGCGCGCGAACCCGATCAAGGCGAGCCGCGACGACGTGCTGACCGCGCTGTCGAAGGCCGGTATCGAGGGCGGCGCGACGCCGTTCGCGCCGTTCGGCGTGCGCGTGGTCGGCAAGCCGCCGCTCACCAAGCTCGACGCGTTCCAGCACGGCTGGGTCGAAGTCCAGGACGAGGGCAGCCAGCTGCTGTGCTCGCTGGTCGCACCCAAGCGTGGCGAGATGATCGTCGACTTCTGCGCGGGCGCGGGCGGCAAGACGCTGGCGCTGGGCGCGGCAATGCGCTCCACCGGGCGTCTCTACGCATTCGACATCTCCGAGCGGCGCCTCGCCAAGCTCAAGCCGCGCCTTGCGCGCAGCGGGCTCTCGAACGTGAATCCGGTGCTGATCGACAGCGAACACGACGCCAAGATCAAGCGTCTGGCCGGCAAGATCGACCGCGTGCTGGTCGATGCGCCGTGCAGCGGCTTGGGCACGCTGCGCCGTAATCCGGATCTGAAGTGGCGTCAGTCGCCGGAATCGGTGGCGGAACTGGCGCCGAAGCAGGCGTCGATTCTGGCCAGCGCCGCGCGTCTGGTGAAAAAGGGTGGCCGGCTCGTCTACGCGACCTGCTCGATCCTCGAAGCGGAAAACGAAGCGATCGTGCAGCAGTTCCTCGCCGATCATCCCGATTTCGCGCTGGTGCCCGCGCGCGACGTGCTCGCGGAACAGCGCATCGATCTGGAAATGGGCGATTACCTTTCGCTGTGGCCGCACCGCCACGCCACCGACGGCTTCTTCGCCGCCGTGCTGGAACGTCAGAGCTAAGCACAACAGGCTTTTGCCGGCGCCTGCGTTCTTTCTTCGAGCGCGGCGCGCCGGCGATCTCGGCAATATCATGCAAAACCGCATTGTTTCTCATATGTTCGGCGACCTTGCGCGCGACTTCGGCCAGCCGGTGATGCTGTGGCAGGTCGGCGTGCTGTTCGGGACGCTGGCGATCGCGTGGCTGCTCGCGCGGGTGCTGCGGCGCTCGCTCGATCTGCGGCGCCAGACGCGCTACCAGACGCTGCGCTTCGGCGCGGAAAGCCTGAACCGCGCGTTTTTTCCGCTAATTGGCGCGGCGCTCGTCTGGGTGGCCAGAGCGATCGCCGGCCAGTTCATGCGTACCTCGCTGCTCGACCTGGCGCTGGTGCCGCTGTTCGGCATTGGCCTGATTTACATCGTGTTTTTCTTCGCGCGACGGGTGTTCAGCCACGATGGCAAGACCCATCCATGGCTGTTTCTGGTCGAAAAGATCGTCTCGCTGCTCGTCTGGGCCGGCATGGTGCTCACCGTGATGGGCATTCAGGACGACGTGATCCAATGGATGGCCAGCGTGCAGTTCCGGGTCGCCAGTGCGCACATGACGCTGCTCTCGCTCATCACGGGGCTGTTGTGGGTGTGCGTGACGATGATCGTCGCGATGTGGCTCGGCTCAACGTTCGAAGACCGGCTGATGCGCTCAACGACGCTCGATGCCAATCTGAAAGTGGTGGTGGCGCGGGTCGGCCGCGCGGCGTTCGTGCTGGCGGCGGTGTTGATCAGCTTGTCGCTGGTCGGCATCGATATTACGGTGCTGGGCGTGTTCGGCGGCGCGCTGGGCGTGGGGCTCGGGTTCGGGTTGCAGAAGATCGCCAGCAACTATGTGTCGGGTTTCATCATCCTGATCGACCGCTCGCTGCGAATCGGCGACACGATCAACGTGAGCGGCTTGCAGGGCATGGTTACGCAGATTCGCACCCGTTACACGGTGGTGCGCGGTCTCGACGGCATCGAAACGCTGATTCCGAACGAAAAGCTGATCACGGATGTGGTACAGAACCAGTCGTCGTATCTGACCCGCGGCTATGCGAAGGTGGCGGTACAGGTCGCGTACACGTCCAATGTCGAGCAGGCGATGGGATTGCTCACTCAAGCCGCCGGGGGCGTCGCGCGGGTGTTGCAGGAACCGGCGCCCACGCCGTATCTCGCCGGCTTCGGCGCCGACGGTATCAATCTCGAACTCGGCTTCTGGATCGAGGACGCGGCAACCGGCACAGCGAGCGTGCGCTCGGCCGTCAATCGCAATATCTGGCGTCTGTTCTCCGAGCACGACATCTCGATTCCGTTCGCGCAACGCGAAGTGCGAATCGTCGGCAACGTGAGCGACGCAGTGCCGCGACCGGTAGCAATGACCGCACCGGCAGAGAATCAGGCCGACAACGCCCTCTGACGGGCATTCGAACCCGCCGGCAGGTCTCAAAAAGATCGCCGACGGGTTCCATACGGTTGATACCGCACAAAAAATCCCTATTTGTTACAAACACTTGGAACGCTTCAAGTAGAATGTCGTCCAATCCCGCTGTATGCTTTCACTTTCTTGACATGCGCATTTTGCGTGTGTCTCGTGTCTCTTGTTCCACAGGTAAATTGCCTTGTTGAATTCCTTGCTCGATTTTCTTGCCCACGGTCTGTTGCACTTCTCGTGGTGGCAACTTGTGCTGTACACGCTGATCGCAACCCACATCACGATCATTGGCGTGACGGTCTATCTGCACCGCTGCCAGGCGCATCGCGCGCTGGAGCTGCATCCGGTCGTCAGTCATTTTTTCCGTTTCTGGCTCTGGATGACCACCGGCATGCTGACCGGCCAATGGGCCGCGATTCACCGTAAGCACCACGCGAAGTGCGAAACCGAAGAAGATCCGCACAGCCCGCAAACGCGCGGCATCTGGAAGGTGCTGCTCGAAGGCGCGGAACTGTACCGTGCCGAAGCGAAGAACGAAGAAACGATGCGCAAGTTCAGTCACGGCACGCCGAACGACTGGATGGAGCGCAACGTCTATACGAAGTACCCGATCCTCGGCGTGAGCCTGATGATGGTGCTGAACGTCGCGTTGTTCGGCGTCGTCGGGCTGACGATCTGGGCCGTCCAGATGATCTGGATTCCGTTCTGGGCCGCTGGCGTGGTCAACGGCCTCGCGCATTTCTGGGGCTACCGCAACTTCAACTCGTCGGATGCAAGCACCAACATATTCCCGTGGGGCATCATCATCGGCGGCGAAGAGCTGCATAACAATCACCATACGTATGCGACGTCGGCCAAGCTGTCGAACAAGTGGTACGAGTTCGATATCGGCTGGATGTACATCCGCATCATGTCGGCGTTCCGTCTTGCCAAGGTGAAGAAGATCGCGCCCACGCCGCGTCTGACCACCGGCAAGCTGGTGCTCGATCAGGACACGTTGCAGGCCGTGCTGGCGAACCGCTACGAAGTGATGGCGCGCTACGGCAAGGCGCTCGAGCGCGCGTACCGCCAGGAACTGGCGCATCTGAAGGAAGTTGGCGCGCGTGAGAAGTATCAGGTGATGCGCGGCGCGCGTAGCTGGTTCCACAAGGAGGAGGCCGGTCTGGACGAGCCTCAGAAGCGCCAGTTGCCGCAAATCTTCGCGAACAGCCAGAAGCTCAAGACGTACATCGAGTTGCGCAATGAGCTGGCGGCAATGTGGGAACGCTCCAATGCATCGCGCGATCAGTTGCTGATCCAGTTGCAAGACTGGTGTCATCGCGCTGAGGAGAGCGGCATTAAAGCACTGCAAGAATTCGCGATGCGTCTGCGCCGCTATGCTTGACCACGAAATCTATTAAAATTTCGTTACGTCACAAAACCCCGCGTTGGCGGGGTTTTGCTTTTTGGGCCGCGGAAATCGCGATGGACAGCGATTGACAGGGCGCGGCGGCAGAGCGAAGGCAGAGGGGATCATGGATCAGCAGGCGATCAGGGCCGTCGAATACGACCGGCCACAGGCGCAGGGCAACACCTGCGGGATCGGGCAGGCGTGGGCGAAGGTGCCCGTCACGCCGTCGGCGGAAGAAAAGGTGGCGCTGAAGGCGCGTATTCGCGCGTTGCTTGCGCGTGAGAAAGCCGTGCTCGTCGCGCACTATTATGTCGATGCAGAATTGCAGGAGCTCGCCGACGAAACCGGTGGTTGCGTCGCCGATTCGCTGGAGATGGCGCGCTTCGGCCGCGACCACGAGGCGCAAACGCTGGTGGTCGCCGGTGTGCGCTTCATGGGCGAGACCGCGAAAATCCTGAGTCCGGACAAGCGCATCCTGATGCCCGACCTCGATGCGACCTGTTCGCTCGACCTCGGCTGCCCGGTCGATGAATTCTCGGCTTTCTGCGATGCTCACCCGGATCGCACGGTCGTCGTGTATGCGAATACGAGCGCGGCGGTCAAGGCGCGCGCGGACTGGATGGTGACGTCGTCGATCGGCCTCGAAATCGTCGCCGATCTGCATGCGCGCGGCGAAAAGATTATCTGGGCGCCGGATCGGCACCTCGGCAGCTACATCCAGAACAAGACCGGCGCGGATATGTTGTTGTGGCAGGGCTCATGTCTCGTGCACGACGAGTTCAAGGGCATTGAACTCGATCTGCTGCGCGCCGAGTATCCTGGCGCCAAAGTGCTGGTGCATCCGGAGTCGCCGGCAAATGTGGTCGCGCAGGCGGACGTGGTCGGCTCGACAACCCAGCTGATCGACGCCGCGCAGAAGCTCGACGCAACGCATTTCATCGTGGCGACCGATCTCGGCATCCTCCACAAGATGCAGCTCGCTGCGCCCGGCAAGACCTTTATCGCGGCGCCGACCGCGGGCAACAGCGCGACGTGCAAGAGCTGCGCGCATTGCCCGTGGATGGCGATGAACGGCCTCGCGAATCTGGCCGACGTGCTCGAGCGCGGCCACAACGAGATTTTCGTCGATCGTGCGATCGGCGAGCGGGCGCGTGTGCCGATCGACCGGATGCTCGACTTCGCCGCGCGTCATAAGAAGCGCGTACAGGCGAGCGGCGATCTCGCGCGCGACGCGCAACTGTATTCGAACGTGGGGGCGGCGTAATGGGGGCGGTTGAACTCAGTCAGGCCGAGGCAGTATCGCCGCTGTTCGCTGAAATCCACGCGCAGTACGGCGCGGCGTTCGATGCCGCATTGGCGCGCAACGTCGCCGACGCGCTGGCCGAAGATGTCGGCGCCGGCGATCAGACAGGCCGCCTTGTGCCCGCGGACGACGTGCGCGATGCACGCATCATCGTGCGTGAAGATGCGGTGCTCTGCGGCGTACCGTGGTTCAACGCGGTGATGCGCCAGGTCGATCCGCGCATCGACGTGCGGTGGCGTTATCGTGAAGGTGACCGGATGACGGCAGACACGCCGGTTTGCGAGCTGCGCGGCCCGGTCCGTGCGTTGCTGACGGCGGAACGCAACGCGCTCAACTTCCTGCAACTGCTGTCGGGCGTGGCGAGCGCAACGCGCCGATATGTCGACGCGATCGCGCACACGCGAACGCGCATCCTCGACACGCGCAAGACCTTGCCGGGCTTGCGGCTCGCGCAGAAATACGCGGTCCGCGTGGGCGGCGGCGCGAATCAACGGCTTGCTTTATACGACGGCATCCTGATCAAGGAAAACCACATCGCGGCGGCCGGCGGTGTCGGCGCGGCGATGGATGCGGCGATTGCGTTGAATGCGGGTGTGCCGATCCAGATCGAAGTCGAGACGCTGGCGCAATTGGAAACCGCGTTGGCGCATCGCGCGCAATCCATTCTGCTGGACAACTTCTCGTTCGATGCGATGCGTGACGCGGTTCGCATGACGGCGGGGCGGGCGGTGCTGGAGGTGTCTGGCGGCGTGAACTTCGAGACGGTGCGGACCATCGCGGAAACTGGCGTTGATCGCGTGTCGATCGGTGCGTTGACCAAGGACGTGCGCGCGACGGATTACTCGATGCGGATCGTCTGAGCGGCGTGCAAGCGCTGTGGCAGCCAGGCGCTGCGCCCGCAAATGAAGGGCCATCGCGGGTTGATCCGCGATGGCCTTTTTTAGTCAGCTCGTACCTATCACACGTTGCGGTTGCGCACGTGCTCCGGCGATAGAACCGTCGGCAGCGCTTTGGGCAGGGTCGCCGGCCAGTCGCGGCTGAAGTGCAAGCCGCGGCTTTCGCGCCGCGAGCGCGCGCCGTCGACGATCAGCGACGCCACGTCGACCAGATTGCGCAATTCGAGCAGATCGCGGCTCACCTTGAAGTTCGCGTAGTACTCGTGGATCTCGTCGCGCAGCAGCGCAAGCCGATGTTTCGCGCGCGTGAGCCGCTTGTCCGTGCGCACGATCCCGACGTAATTCCACATCAACCGGCGCAACTCATCCCAGTTGTGCGCAACCACCACTTCTTCGTCCGGATCGGATACGCGGCTTTCGTCCCAGTCAGGCAGCGGTGCATGGACGGCGGCGCTGAAGCCCTCTTCCTCGATTGCCTGCGCCGCGGACCGTCCGATCACGAGGCATTCGAGCAACGAGTTGCTGGCGAGCCGGTTGGCGCCATGCAGGCCGGTGCAAGACGTTTCGCCGACTGCATAGAGTCCCGCGAGATCCGTGCGCCCCGCCAGATCGGTTACGACGCCGCCGCACGTGTAGTGCGCGGCGGGGACAACCGGGATCGGTTCTTTGGTGATGTCGATGCCGAATTCGAGGCAGCGGGCAAGAATCGTCGGAAAGTGTTCGCGCAGGAATTTGGCCGGCTGGTGGCTGATGTCGAGATATACGCAATCGATGCCGCGCTTCTTGATCTCGAAGTCGATCGCGCGCGCAACGATGTCGCGCGGCGCGAGTTCCGCGCGTTCGTCGTGGTTCGGCATGAAGCGCGTGCCGTCCGGAAGTTTCAGGATGCCCCCTTCGCCGCGTACCGCTTCGGAAATCAGGAAGGACTTGGCGTACGGGTGGAACAGGCAGGTTGGATGGAACTGGATGAACTCCATGTTCGACACGCGGCAACCGGCGCGCCAGGCCATCGCAATGCCGTCACCGGTCGCAGTGTCGGGATTGGTGGTGTACAGGTAGACCTTGCCTGCGCCGCCGGTGGCGAGCACGGTGTGCGGCGCCTCGATCGTTACAGTGCGGCCGCTTTGCAGATCGAGCGCGTACAAACCGTGGCAACGGCGGCCCGGCAAACCCAGGCGGTCGGACGTGATCAGATCGATCGCGTAGTGGTCTTCGAGCAGGGTGATGTTCGGGTGACTGCGCACGCGTTCGCTGAGCGTGGCGACCACCGCATGCCCCGTGGCATCCGCCGCATGAATGATCCGCCGATGGCTATGACCACCTTCGCGTGTCAGATGAAAGCCGAGTTCGGCGGCGTCGTCTTTGGTGAACGGCACGCCTTGCGCGATCAGCCATTCGATTGCCGCGCGCCCGTGTTCGACGATGAAGCGGGTGGCCGCTTCGTCGCACAGGCCACCGCCGGCGATCAGCGTGTCGCGCACGTGATTTTCGATGCTGTCCGTCGAATCCAGCACCGCGGCGATGCCGCCTTGAGCCCAGTCGCTCGCGCCTTCGGTCATCGATCGCTTGGCGACCACCGCAACCCGCCGTGTCTCCGCGAGATTGAGCGCGACGCTCAAGCCCGCCAGACCGCTTCCGACAATCGCCACATCGAATTCCATCGCCTGCATCTCCGTCTTTCGTTTTGCCATGACGGCGCGCCATCCGCTCGCCGATAAACGAGAAAGGATACGCGCCGCGGCGGGCGAGGGAAAGCTGGCTGATGGACCTAAGACTGTCTTAAGCGATAAAGCGCTGTTAAGCGGCGGACAAAGACGGCAAAGGCGAGACGGCAAAGGCGAGACACTGGGCGCGCCGAAAACAAAAAAGCCTCGCACGAATGCGAGGCTTTTTTGCATGTCTTTTGCCTTCGTCAGGCAGGAGCCAAGATTTACTTGATCTTGGTTTCCTTGTACTCAACGTGCTTACGGATGACCGGATCAAATTTCTTGATCAGCATCTTTTCCGGCATGTTGCGTTTGTTCTTCGTCGTCGTGTAGAAGTGACCCGTGCCTGCGGTCGATTCCAACTTGATCTTGTCGCGTGCGCCTTTCGCCATGATTTACTCCTTAGGCTTCACCGCGTGCGCGCAGATCTGCGAGCACAGCGTCGATACCGTTCTTGTCGATCAGGCGCAGGCCGGCGTTCGAAACGCGCAGACGCACCCAACGGTTTTCGCTTTCCACCCAAATGCGGCGGTTTTGCAGGTTCGGCAGGAACCGGCGCTTGGTTTTGTTGTTCGCGTGGGAAACGTTGTTGCCGCTCATCGGCGCTTTCCCAGTTACTTGGCATACGCGTGCCATGAGAGCACTCCTAATACGCTAATTCTGAGTTCGAACGCCGTGAAAGTTTCCCGGAAAGAACCGCGCTTAAGTTTTTGAAACTTCAGTCGCTTTTCCTTTCCAGAAGGCCTTGGTGGCTTCGGAACAGGGGGTTGGAAATAGGCAAACCGGAATTCTAGCAGAAAAAAAGCCGCAAAATCAAACCTTATTTGCGATGCTGGATATGGCGCCGTGCTTTCATAGTCCTGATCGTAGTCTTGACTCAGGCCCCGTCACGGCCAGCCGGCGCGGGCGAACGAGTACGTGTGATCGGCGCCGATAACGAGGTGATCGATCAATTGCACGTCGATCAGCGCCAGGGCGTCGCGCAGCGTGTGCGTCAGCCGGCAGTCGCTCGCGCTCGGCTGGACGGCGCCGGAAGGGTGATTGTGCGCGACGATCAGGCTGGCTGCATTCAGGCTCAGCGCTCGCCGCACGATCTCGCGCGGATAGACCGCCATGCGCGTGAGCGTGCCCCGCGCGCTTTCCTCGCAACGGATTAGCCGGTGCCGCGCGTCGAGAAAGAGCGACACGAAGACCTCGTGTGGACGGCCGCCGATCAGCAGGCGCAGATAGTCCCGCACGGCTTCGGGCGAGTCCATGAGCGAGCGCGTACGCATTCTGTCGATCAGCGAGCGCCGCGCCATTTCCATGATGGCGAGCAACTGCGCCTTTTTTGCCGGGCCGATGCCGCGCAGGCCGTCGAAGTCCGTGTGGCTTGCATCGAGCATCGCGCGCAGCGAGCCGAAGCGGTCGAGCAGCGTGCGCGCGACGTCGAACACGTTGTGGCCCCTCAGGCCCGAGCCGAGCACTAGCGCGATCATTTCGGCGTCGGACAGCGCGCCGGGCCCTGCGTCGAACAGCCGCTCCCGCGGCATGTCGCTTTTGCGCCATTTGCCGCTTGCAGGCGGGCGAGGCGCGGGTGTACCTGCATCCGCGGCGGCCGCTGCGCAACGCGCTCCAGACGGCGTTCCCGGCAACGCCGGTTCCCGGGTCGCGGCAGCAGGCGTCCCGGCGGCCGGCGTCCCGGCAGCCGGCTTCGCGGCCTCGGGCGTGGCCGGTTTGGGCGGCGTTTCGTATATCGTGCAGGTGCAATCGTCCATATACTGGTCCTCGCTGTTTGGGTTTGTGGCGGCAGGCGGTGCCCGCGACTCCCGGGGGCGCGACAGACCCAAGCCGCCGCCCGCCATGTGGCTTACAATAAGCGTTTTGCGCACGGCACCCCGACGGTTTGCCACACGCGTCGACTGCGCCCGCGGCGCACGCGTGCAGCGCGCTTCGACTGAGCGAGCACTGCATGAGCATCATCGACATTTCCGAAGTGAAACCCGGTTCACATGTGACGCTTCACTACCGGCTTTCCCTTGCCGATGGCGCCGAGGTCATCAATACGTTTACCGACAAGCCGGCTACGCTTCTGCTCGGGGCCGGCCAACTCGCGCCGCCGCTGGAAGATATTCTGCTGGGATTGAAGGTCGGCCACCATTCGACCTTTCAGCTAGCGCCGGGTCAGGCGTTCGGCCCGCGCAATCCGGAGTTGATCCAGCGTGTGTCGCTGGCTACGCTGCGTGAGAACAGCATGATCGGGGAGGATTTTTCGCCAGGCGATCTGATCGAATTCAACGCGCCGGGCGGCGGCCGCTACGCCGGCGTCCTGAAGGAAGTCGGCGAAACGTCGGCCCTGTTCGATTTCAATCACCCGCTTGCCGGCCAGGCGCTGGCGTTTGAAGTGAAAATCATCGGGATTCTGTAAACATGAGCATCACGGATACGACTCTTGCCGAAACCGAGATCCTGCTGGCGCAGCCGCGTGGATTCTGTGCCGGCGTCGACCGGGCCATCGAAATCGTCGAGCGCGCCATCAAGCTGCACGGCTCGCCGATCTACGTGCGCCACGAAATCGTCCACAACGCCTACGTCGTCGAGGATCTGCGCAAAAAGGGCGCAATCTTCATCGAGCAGCTTGAAGAAGTGCCGGCCGGCAATACGGTCATTTTCAGCGCTCACGGCGTGTCGAAAGCGGTGCGTGCCGAGGCGGAATCGCGTGGCCTGCGCGTGTACGACGCCACCTGTCCGCTCGTCACCAAAGTGCATATCGAAGTCGCGAAGATGCGCCAGGACGGCTTCGACATCGTCATGATCGGCCACAAGGGGCACCCGGAAGTAGAGGGCACGATGGGCCAGGCCGGTGAGGGCATGCATCTCGTGGAAGACATCGAGGACGTGCAGGCGTTGACGCTCGCCGATCCCGAGCGGATCGCGTTCGTCACGCAAACTACCTTGTCGGTCGACGATGCGGCCGAGATCATCGGCGCCTTGAAGGCGAAATACCCGGCGATCCGCGAGCCGAAGAAACAGGACATCTGCTACGCCACGCAGAACCGCCAGGACGCGGTGAAGTTCATGGCGCCGCAATGCGACGTCGTGATCGTGGTCGGCAGCCCGAATAGTTCGAATTCGAACCGCTTGCGCGAGTTGGCCGAAAAGCTCGGCGTGCCCTCCTATATGGTGGACTCGCCGGACCAGATCGATCCGGTCTGGGTCGAAGGCAAACGCCGGATCGGCGTGACGGCGGGCGCCTCGGCGCCCGAGGCGCTGGCGCAGGCGGTAATCGGCCGGTTGCGGGAGCTTGGCGTGCGCAACGTGCGCGCGCTCGACGGCATCGAGGAAAACATCGCGTTTCCGCTGCCGCGCGGACTAGGCTTGCCTGCCTGACGATTCGGCAACACTTCTGAAAGAAAAGCGCGCCCAAGGGCGCGCTTTTTTTACGCCTGCAAGATGGCGCTTCCTCTAAAAATAAAGTGCCAGATCAACAAAAAGTGGCGATTCCGGTGCCGCCACACACAAATTATTTTGAATTGCGATCGCGTTTTTATTGAATCCGGCTTCGATGCGTCCCCATTTTATGGTGTCAAAACGATCACACCGATTTTTGGCGCACTAAAATAGTGCGTATGCGTCGATATCAACGGAAACGTAATACTTAACGCGAACCGCGATGAAATCAGGCATCGCGCCGGAGAGCCGCAACACTTGATGCGATTGGGCGCGAGGGTGGTGCAACTGATGCACGAAAAACAGTCGCAACCGGGTTGCGCCTTTTGATGGATTTCGCTCTCAAAATAAGGTTGCAATGCAGGAAAACCCCACCGGTTCAACAATATTGCGCGTCGCATAATTGGAGTTACAATGCGCGCGTTCTCAAGGCCTCCGGGTCCCGAACAATGGATTTTGCAAGGCGCAGGAGACCTACTTAATGCGAGTCAAATTTGCTTACGCCGTGTCCATCGCGACCGCGGTTGCGATGTTGACCGCGTGCGGCAAGAAGCAGGAAAGCGAGGCGGGCGCGGGTGCATCGGCTGTCGTGGCAGCAGCAGCGCCGACGAGCGAAGCGACTGTCGTGAAAATCGGTCATGCGGCCCCATTAACGGGCGGCATTGCGCATCTTGGCAGGGACAATGAAAACGGCGCGCGTCTGGCGGTCGAGGAAATCAACACGCAGGGCTTGACCATCGACGGTCACAAGATCCAGTTGCAGCTCGACGCGCAAGACGACGCGGCGGATCCGAAAACGGGAACGGCGGTCGCTGAAAAATTCGTCGACGATCATGTCGTCGCTGTGGTCGGGCACCTGAATTCGGGTGTCTCGATTCCGGCCTCGAAGATCTATAGCGACGCCGGCATCGTGCAGATTTCGCCGTCGTCGACGAATCCGGGGTATACGCAGCAAGGTTTCAAGACAACCTATCGGGTGGTCGCGACCGATGCCCAGCAGGGCCCGGCGCTGGCCAACTACGCGACGAAAGTGCTTGGCGCGAAACGCATCGCGATCGTCGACGATTCGACCGTGTACGGCAAGGGACTGGCCGACGAGTTCGCGAAGACGATACAGGCGAGCGGGGCGAAGATCGTCACGCGAGAAGCGACGAATGACAGGGCTACGGAGTTTCAAGCCGTCCTTACGAAGATCAAGCGTGTTCAGCCGGACGTGATCATGTTCGCCGGTATGGACGCGACGGGCGGGCCGTTTACCAAACAGGCGGCGGCGCTCGGTATCAGGGCAAAAATCCTTGGCGGCGACGGCGTGTGTACCGACAAGGTGGTTGAGCTGGCGGGAACCGCCGTGCAAAACCTGGTCTGTTCGGAGGCGGGAGTCGCGCTTTCGAAAATGGACAAGGGAGCGGACTTCGAAAAGAAGTACGTGGACCGCTTCCACACGCCGGTGCAGATTTACGCGCCGTTCACGTATGACGCTGTGTACGTGATTGTCGATGCAATGAAGCGCGCTAATTCGATCGAGGCGCCCAAGGTGCTGGCTGCGATGCCGTCCACCGATTACAACGGGGTAATCGGCCACATCGCGTTCGACGACAAGGGTGATTTGAAAGAGGGCGCCATTACGCTTTACGACTTCAAGAACGGCAAGAAAGCGGTTCTCGACGTCGTGAAGATGTGATGACGGGACGTTACGCCTGACGGCACCGAAACCACCCAACGGTGCCGTTTTTGCATCCGCTATCGGCGAGTCCGCGACTGCACCCCAGTCGTAAGACGAACCGGGCAGCGGATAACCCTTACCGGTCTTTTATATCAGTACCCGCAGTGCCGTTGAGATTCCGTCACGCATCACCGCCCACCGGCTGATGAAGAGCGCGAATCCAGCCGCACGGGCTAAGGAGCATTAAATGGATATCTTCATCCAGCAGATCCTGAACGGACTGGTGCTTGGCAGCGTTTATGCCATCATCGCACTGGGCTATACGATGGTTTACGGCATCCTGGGCATCATCAACTTCGCGCACGGCGATGTGTTGATGGTGGGCGCGATGGTTGCGCTCTCCGCCATAGGCGTGCTTCAGAACCACTTCCCCGGCCTCGGCAACGTGCCGACGCTCGTCATCGCGTTGATCATCGCAGCAGTGGTTTGCTCGCTGGTCGGCTACACGATCGAGCGCGTGGCCTACCGGCCGTTGCGTAAAGCACCGCGTCTCGCCCCGCTGATTACCGCGATCGGCGTGTCGATCCTGCTGCAAACCCTCGCGATGATGATCTGGTCGCGCAATCCGCTGCCGTTCCCGCAGCTGTTGCCCACTGACCCGATCAACGTGATCAAGGCCACCGACACGACGCCGGGCGCCGTGATCTCGATGACTGAAATCGTGATCATCGTGGTGGCGTTCCTCGTGATGGGCGGTCTGCTGCTGCTCGTGCACAAAACCAGGCTCGGCCGCGCGATGCGCGCGATCGCCGAGAACCCGGGCGTCGCGAGCCTGATGGGCGTGAACCCGAACTTCGTGATTTCGGCGACCTTCATGATCGGCTCGGCGCTGGCCGCTCTGGCCGGTGTGATGATCGCGTCCGAATACGGCAACGCACACTTCTATATGGGCTTCATCCCCGGCCTGAAGGCCTTTACCGCAGCGGTGCTAGGCGGCATCGGCAACCTCGGCGGGGCGATGGTGGGCGGGGTGATCCTCGGTCTCATCGAGCAGCTGGGCGCCGGCTATATCGGCAACCTCACGGGCGGTGTGTTCGGCAGTAACTATCAGGACGTGTTCGCATTCATCGTGCTGATCATCGTGCTGGTGTTCCGTCCGTCGGGCCTGCTGGGCGAACGTGTTGCGGATCGCGCTTGATCCCGGGCCATAAGGAGCAAATAGACATGACCTCAATTCAACCGATCGAGCCGTCCACGACGCTCATTCCCGAGAAGAACCTGACGAAGATGCTGACCGTCGGCGTCATCACCGCGATCTTCGTGATCGCGGCGCCGATGATCATCGGCGCGGCCGGCGGCAACTACTGGGTCCGCGTGCTCGACTTCGCGATGCTGTACGTGATGCTCGCGCTGGGCCTCAATGTGGTGGTCGGCTTCGCCGGCCTGCTGGATTTGGGCTACATCGCGTTCTACGCGATCGGCGCTTACACGGCGGCATTGCTGAGTTCGCCGCACCTCGCGACGCAGTTCGAGTGGATCGCGCATCTGGCGCCGAACGGGCTGCACGTGCCGATCTGGCTCATCGTACCGATCGCCATGTCGCTCGCCGCGATGTTCGGGATTCTGCTCGGCGCGCCGACCTTGCGTCTGCGTGGCGACTACCTCGCGATCGTGACCCTGGGCTTCGGGGAAATCGTGCGGATCTTCATTAACAACCTCGACCGTCCGGTCAACATCACGAACGGGCCGAAGGGGATCACCGGCATTGCTCCGGTGTCGGCAGGCGGCTTCAGCCTCGCGCAGACCCACACGTTCCTCGGGTTCTCGTTCCCGTCGGTGTACATGTACTACTACCTGTTCGTGCTGTGTTCGCTGCTGGTGATCTGGACCTGTACGCGTCTGCAGCATTCGCGTATTGGCCGCGCATGGGCCGCGATCCGCGAGGACGAAATCGCCGCCAAGGCGATGGGCATCAACACCCGCAACGTGAAGCTGCTCGCGTTCGCGATGGGCGCGTCGTTCGGCGGCCTGTCCGGCGCGATGTTTGGCTCGTTCCAGGGCTTTGTGTCGCCGGAATCGTTCACGTTCTGGGAATCGATCGTCGTGCTGGCCTGCGTGGTGCTGGGCGGCATGGGCCATATTCCGGGCGTGATTCTCGGTGCGGTGCTGCTTGCCGTGTTCCCCGAATTCCTGCGTTCGACGATGGGTCCGCTACAAAACGCGGTCTTCGGCCATGAAATCGTCGATACGGAAGTGATCCGTCAGTTGCTGTACGGTCTCGCAATGGTTCTCATCATGCTGTACCGCTCGGAAGGCCTGTGGCCGTCGCCGAAGCACGAGGACAAGATTGCAAAACTGGCAAAGCGCGCCAGCAAGAAGCCGGTGCGTGCCTGAGGCCTGACAGGAGAAATGATATGAGCGCTAATGTGAGTGATAAGCAAATCCGACTGTCGGTGAAGGGCGTGAACAAGCGCTTTGGCGGCCTGCAGGCTCTGGCCGATGTCGGCCTCGAAATCCAGGAAGGCCAGATCTACGGCCTGATCGGCCCGAACGGCGCGGGCAAGACCACGTTCTTCAACGTGATCACGGGGTTGTATACGCCGGACTCCGGCGAATTCAAGCTGGACGGCATGAACTACACGCCGACCGCGGTGTACCAGGTCGCGAAGGCGGGGATTGCCCGTACGTTCCAGAACATCCGTCTGTTCGGCGGCATGACCGCGTTGGAAAACGTGATGGTCGGCCGTCACGTGCGTACGAAGCACGGTCTGCTTGGCGCGGTGTTCCAGACGCCGTCCGAGCGCCGCGAAGAGCGCGAGATCAAGGAGCGCGCGGTCGAACTGCTGGAGTACGTCGGCATTGCGCAGTACGCGGACTACACGTCGCGCAACCTGTCGTATGGCCACCAGCGCCGTCTGGAAATCGCCCGTGCCTTGGCGACCGATCCGAAGCTGCTCGCGCTCGATGAGCCGGCCGCCGGCATGAACGCGACCGAGAAGGTCGAGCTGACCAAGCTGCTCGACAAGATCCGCAGCGACGGCCGTACGATCCTGCTGATCGAACACGACGTGAAACTGGTGATGGGCCTGTGCAATCAGATGACAGTGCTCGATTACGGCAAGGTGATTGCCCAGGGTCTGCCGCATGACGTGCAGAAGGACCCGAAGGTGATTGAGGCTTATCTGGGTGCGGGGGTCCACTGATGGCTACGGCAATGTTGAAAATCAAGGGCCTGCAGGTCAATTACGGCGGCATTCAGGCAGTCAAGGGTATCGACCTCGAAGTCGCGCAGGGCGAACTGGTGACGCTGATCGGCGCGAACGGCGCGGGCAAGACCACGACGATGAAGGCGATCACGGGTCTCAAGCCGTACTCGGCAGGCGACATCGAGTACATGGGCCAGTCGATCAAGGGCATGCCCGCGCACGAGCTGCTCAAGCGCGGTCTGGCGATGGTGCCGGAAGGCCGCGGTATTTTCGCGCGCATGTCGATCGTCGAGAACATGCAGATGGGTGCTTATCTGCGTAACGATACGGACGGCATCAAGGCGGACGTCGATCGCATGTTCGGCTTTTTCCCGCGCCTGAAGGAACGTGCGATGCAGTACGCGGGCACGCTCTCGGGCGGCGAGCAGCAGATGCTGGCGATGGCGCGCGCGATCATCAGCAAGCCGAAGCTGTTGCTGCTCGACGAACCGTCGATGGGTCTGTCGCCGATCATGGTCGAGAAGATCTTCGAAGTGGTGCGGTCGATCTCGGCGGAAGGCATGACCGTGCTGCTGGTCGAGCAGAACGCGCGTCTCGCGTTGCAGGCGGCGAACCGCGGCTACGTGATGGACTCGGGTCTGGTCACGATGTCCGGCGACGCCAAGCAGATGCTGGATGATCCGAAGGTGCGGGCAGCGTATCTGGGTGAATAAGCAGGTGAATAACCAGGGTGCGTGAGCAAGCTGACGTAAGTTTGCTGTGCCGATGAAAAAGGCCGCATGCGTATTCGCATGCGGCCTTTTTCACTTTCGAGAGCGTCCACGGCTCAAGCCGCCGACGCAGCCACTTCACCCAGGCGCTTGCCGAGACTGATCACTTCGTCGGTGCGATAACCGAGCGCTTCATAAAACGCGCGCACGTCGGCCTTTGCAGACAGCACCTGCAGATTCAGCTTAGGGCATCCGCGTTCGGTCAGCGCTTGTTCGACATGCGCGACGAGACGCGTGCCGATGCCATGCCGGCGCAACGAAGCATCCACCGCAAGCGAATACAACCATCCCCGGTGCCCGTCGTAGCCGCCCATCACCGTGCCCACGATTCGCTCGCCGAGCGTGGCGACAAAGAACAGTTCCGGTTGCGTCGCCAGCTTGTTGGCGATCGACAGATGCGGATTGCGCTGCGGCTTCGTCAAGTCCCGGTACTCGGGGAATGCCTGTTGCCACAGCGCGACCACGGCATCGGTGTCGCGCGCGTCGAAGCGGCGGATCGATAGCGTTGCGGCCGTCGTCATGCGTGCGCTCCGAGCGGTTACAGCGTGTCGAGAATCGAACGCAGCATCGCCATCATCTGGTCGATTTCTTCGTTCGTGACGTTCAGCGCCGGCATGAAGCGCAGCAGGTTCGGACGCGCCGCGTTCAGGAGCAGGCCGTCGGGCTGCATGACACGCGCCTTTTCGACGATCTGGTTGCCGATGTCCTTGCCGAGCAGCAATGCCCGCAGCAGACCTTCGCCGCGTTCGCCCTTGAAGCCGCGTTCTTCCGACAGCTCCAGCAGCTTCGTGCGCAGATACTCGCCGCGCGCGCGCACGCCTTCGAGGAAACCCGGCGCCGTCAGTTGCGAGATCACCGAATAGCCGACCGCGGTCATCAGCGGATTGCCGTTGTAGGTGCCGCCCTGATCGCCCGCTTCGAACACGGCGACTTCGGCCTTTGCCAGCAGTGCCGCGAGCGGCACGCCGCCGCCAATGCCCTTGCCGAGCGTCATGATGTCCGGCTCGATGCCCGATAGTTCATACGCGAACAAGGTGCCTGCACGGCCACAGCCGCTTTGCACTTCGTCGACGATCAACAGCAGGTTGTGCTGTTTGGTCAGCGCGCGCAGTTCCTGCATGAATTCGCGCGTGGCCGGAATCACCCCGCCTTCGCCTTGAATCGGCTCGAGCATCACCGCGACGGTGTTCGCGTTGACGAGCTTTTCCACCGATGCGATGTCGTTCAGATCCGCCTTCGGGAAGCCCGGCACTTGCGGTGCGTAGATGGTGTCCCAGCCCGGCTTGCCGCTTGCCGACATCGTCGCGAGCGTGCGGCCGTGGAAGCTGTGATCGAACGTGATGATTTCGAACGCGCCGTCCTTGAATTTCTTGCCCCACTTGCGCGCGAGCTTGATCGCGCCTTCATTCGCTTCGGCGCCGCTGTTGGCGAAGAACACCTTGTCGAAGCAGCTGTGCTGCGTGAGCAAACCGGCGAGTTGCGCCATCGGGGCGTTGTAGAAAGCGGGCGACGGATTGAGCAGCAGTTGCGCCTGCTTGTTCAGCGCTTCGATCATGCCGTCGTTGCAGTGGCCGAGGCTATTGACCGCCCAGCCCTGGATGAAGTCCAGATATCGCTTGCCATTATTGTCATAGAGCCACGAACCCTTGCCGTGCGTGAAAACGATTTCGGGCCGGTTTGTGATGTACATCAGCGACTCGATCGGGTACTCATTGAAATTCATGACGGCAGGCTCCAGACGACGGGGGTCAAGGGTGAATGAAGGTTTGGCCAAAGTGAAACAAGGGCCGGGGGAAACGAAAAAGCAAACAAAAAAGCCACGGCATGCCGTGGCTTTCATGATTCGAACAGCTTGCGCCTTTGCGTGGCGCGAATCCGTGACGAAGCCGGCGGCGTCCCTAGGGGAGCGGCGAGCGGCGACGTCGGAGTTCGGATTGGATGCGGTTCATGCGCGAAAGAATACGACATCGCGTGCGATGGTGTAAACCATGAATTTGCACAGATTCGCGATAAGGCGGATTTTTGCGCATCCGCCTTATCGCTGACATGTTGCTCGGGAACGGCTCGATCGCATGGTCGTGAGATCGGGCCGCGCAGCCCCTCAAACCGCGTTCGCCAGATCCGCCGCGCTGGTAAACGAATCCGCATAGAACTCGTCTTCGGGCAGGCCATGATGCTGCGTGAAATCGCGTTGCGCCGATTCGACCATCACCGGAGCGCCACATGCATATACCTGGTACGCCGACAGATCGGGCAGATCCTCGATTACCGCGCGATGGACGAAGCCGACGCGGCCCGTCCACGCATCGTTCGCGTCCGGCTCCGACAGCACCGGCACGAACTTGAAGTTCGGAATCTCCTTCGCCCATTGCTCGGCCAGTTCGAGCAGATACAGATCCTTCTTGCGGCGCGCGCCCCAGTAGAGCGTCATTGGCCGCCCGAGGTTCTTGAACACCGCGTGTTCGACGATCGCCTTCAGCGGCGCGAAGCCGGTGCCCGAGGCCAGCAGCACGATCGGCTTGTCCGAATCTTCGCGCAGGAAGAAGGTGCCGAGCGGCGCTTCGAAGCGCAGGATGTCGCGCTCTTTCAGCGTGTTGAACACGTGATCCGTGAAGGCGCCGCCGGGCATGTGGCGAATGTGCAGTTCGATCGGGCCTTCCGCGTGCGGCGCATTCGCCATCGAATAGCTGCGGCGTTTGCCGTCCTTCAGAATGAATTCGAGGTACTGTCCGGCCAGATATTGCAGACGTTCGTTAGCCGGCAGTTGCAGCTTCAGCACCACGACGTCGTCGGCCTTGCGCTCGACTGCGTTGACGCGGCACGGCAGCTTCTTGACCTGCACGTCGCCGACACCGGCTACTTCGCGGATATCCACTTCGAGATCGGAGCAAGCCGTGGCGCAGCAGAAGAGCGCCATGCCGCGCGTCTTCTCGTCGTTCGACAACGCGGACGACGAATGCTGACGCTGCTCGATCTCGCCGCTGACCACAGTGCCTTTGCAAGAACCGCAGGCGCCGTTCTTGCAGCCGTACGGCAGGCCGATGCCTTGGCGCAGGGCGGCGCTGAGCACCGGTTCGTCCTGTTCTACCTGAAACTGCCGGCCGCTTTGCCGGAGAGTGACGTTAAATGCCATAGAGTGTTCGAAATCGAAAAGTCGGTAATCGTTGTCAGACCCGCGTTGTCAGACCCGCGTTGTCGGCCCCGCGTTGTCGGCCCCGCGTTGTCGAACCCGCGGCGCCAACTGCGCGGTACCTGCTGCGCTTGACGGCTACAATGCGTCCACCATGAAAGCGACACGAAAATTCCGCCGGCCGCGCGTGTTGATTGTCGGTTGCGGCGATGTCGGCATGCGCTGCGTGCCGCTGCTTGAACCGCACGCGCATGTCTTCGCGCTGACCAGCCACGCCGGGCGCCGCGCCGAATTGCGCGCCGCGGGCGTGACGCCGCTGGTCGGCGACCTCGACGCGCGCCGCAGCCTGCAGCGGCTCGCGGGTCTCGCGCCGACCGTGCTGCATCTCGCGCCGCCGCAAAAGACCGGGGACGACGACCGCCGCACCCGTGCCTTACTCGCCACGCTGAGCGCTCGTGGCCCTCGTGTCTTGCGTGCCGCGCGTGACACCGTCATGCCGGTGGCACGGCAGCGCCGCGTTCGTGCTGCGTGGATGGAATCTGAAGCAGCCAATATTGTACCCGACGGGGTGCGGCGAGCCGCCGGTTTGCGCACGCCCGTGCGGCTGGTTTATGCGAGCACGACGGGCGTCTACGGCGATTGCGGCGGCGCATGGATCGACGAAACGCGCGCGCTGCAAGCCGCCAATCCGCGTGCGAAGCGCCGCGTGTCGGCCGAGCGGCAACTGCGGCGCGCGACGGCCCGGGGCGCGATCGCGGCAAGCATTGCGCGGATTCCGGGCATTTATGCAGGCAACCGTCTGCCGCTGGCACGGCTCGACAAGCGCACGCCGGCTCTGATCGATGCCGAAGACGTCTACACCAACCACATCCACGCCGACGATCTCGCCGCGATTCTGGTGCGCATGTGCACGCACGGCCGGCTGGCGCGCGTGATCCACGCGTCCGACGACACGTCGCTGAAAATGGGCGAGTACTTCGACGTGGTGGCCGATGCGTTCGGCCTCGAGCGCGCGCCGCGCATCACGCGCGCGGCGGCGGAGCAGCAGATCGAGGCGACTTTGCTGTCCTTCATGCGGGAGTCGAGGCGGCTGGTGAACCGGCGTCTCAAAGAGGAATTGCGCGTGCGGCTGCGCTATCCGAGCGTTGAGGATTTTCTACGGGAAATTTGCGGCGGAACCGGCACGAGAAGCGCCGGCGAAGCGAAAGGGCGCAATTGAACTCCACGAACGGTTCATCGAATGCGTTTTGCCGCGAGCAAAAAAACAGCCGCGCCGGGCATCGCCGTGCATTACCCGGCAAAACGCTCGCGCCGGGCCGGCCATTGGCCGGCCGCGTGTGGCCCCGCCGCCTTACGTGAGCGCCGGCAGTGCTTCCAGCAGCAGGAAGCACAGCATCGCGCCGATCAAGGCGCCGATAAGGTTCGGATGATACTTGTGCCGCATCCGCATTGCGACCAGCAGTCCGCCAATCAGGACCAGCCCAAGGCACGTGAAAGCAATCATCGCGTACGAGATCTCGACGGTGTCGTGGATGATCATGACGCCCCTCCTTGAACCCTTTGTAGTCGTTGTTTAATCGAGTATAGAGTGGGTTGTAAGGAAGAGCATGCTGCGATGCAGCGCGCGATAGGGCTTTCAGCAGACGCTATGTGCGGATGCGAACATTTTTTTCGTGGCCGTTCAAGGCCTTGAGCGCGCGGTACCTGCGTTGTACCTGTTTACCCGCTCCGTAAAGATCCGAGGTCGGCTTCGTCGAGCCATTGCCACGCGCCTTCTGCAAGTGTGGCAGGCAATGCAAGCCCGCCGATCTGCTCGCGATGCAGCGCTTCGCAGCGGTTGCCCGCCGCGGCGATCATCCGCTTGACCTGGTGATATTTGCCTTCCATCACGGTGAGTTCCAGCGCGTGGTCACCGCGGGCCCGCGCGTTCACGGCTGCGATCGGTTGGGGTTCGCCGTGCAGCAAGACGCCGTCGCGCAAGGCGCTCAGTTGTGTGTCGTCGACCGGATGGCGGGTGGTCGCCACGTACACCTTCGGCACCTTGCGCCTGGGCGACGTGAGCGCATGCACGAATTTGCCGTCGTCGGAGAGCAGCAGCAGGCCGGTGGTGTCCTGATCGAGTCTGCCCACGCACTGCACGCCGCGTGTGGCGAACTGCGGCGGCAGCAGGCTGAATACGCTCAGATGATGCTGCGGCTCGCGCGAGCATTCGTAGCCGGCCGGCTTGTTCAGCAGCACGTAGGCATGCTCGCGATACGGCCAGACGACGCCGTCGACGCTGAACTGGAACGCGCCGTCAGCGGTTGCGAGATCGGCGTCGGGATCGGTATGGGCATGGCCGCCGATTGTCACGCGGCCATCGGTGATCAGCGCGCGGCATTGGCGGCGCGAGCCGAAGCCTTGAGTAAAGAGGATGCTTTCGAGATTCATGGCGAGCGAAGAATAACACCGCAAGAAGCGGAGCGCCGCGCAGCGTCGAAGCGGGCACGATGGTCTCCTCAAGTCCAGTCGAAGGAGTTCGCCGATGCACGCCACGTCCGCCTCATCCACGGTTCGTCTGCCGGCCGCATTCCAGCGGCTCGCGTGGTCGAACCTTGTCGCGCAGTCCGCTGAGCAGATCAGTCTGGCCGCCGCGCCGCTCGTCGCGGTGTTCGCGCTCGGCGCCAGCGCACGCGACACAGGGCTGCTGCAAACCGCGCAGACGCTGCCATTCCTGTTGCTGTCGATTCCACTCGGCGTATGGGCCGATCGCCGCTCGCGCCGCACCTTGATGACGCTCGCCGAAAGCGTGCGGGTCGTCGCCATGCTGAGCGTGCTGATGCTCGTGATGGCGCACGCGCTCAGCTTGCCGCTGCTCGCCGTGCTCGGCTTTGTCGCCGCGACCGGCACGGTGGCCTACAACGTCGCGGCGCCTTCGCTGGTGCCTTCGATCGTCGCGCGCGAAGCATTCGCGAGCGCCAATGGCCGGCTCGAACTCGCGCGCAGCGTTGCGTATTCGGCGGGGCCGGCGCTCGGCGGCTTGCTGGTCGGCTGGATCGGCGCGGGTTGGGCGTATGGCTGTGCGGCAGCGCTGTCGGCGCTGGCCGTCGTGCTGCTGGCAGGTCTGCGCGAACCGCCGCGCGCGGCGAATGCGCAACGTCACTTCTTGCTGGAACTGCGCGACGGCACGCGCTTCGTGCTGCGCGATGCGCTGCTGCGTCCAATGCTCGCAACCGCCGTCTTCTTCAACCTCGGTTTCTTCGTACTCCAAGCCGTCTACGTGCCGTACGCGGTGCATCGGTTAGGTCTGAGCGCGTCGGCGGTCGGCGTGACGCTCGGTGCGTACGGCGTCGGCATGGTGTGCGGCGCGCTTGCCGCACCGGCAGTCGCACGACGTCTCGCGTTCGGCCGCGTACTGATCATTGGACCGTTTTGCGGTTTGCTCGCGTCGCTCGTGATGGTGGCGACCCTCGTCGCGCCGTCGTTCTTTCTCGCGATGCTGAGCTTCTTCCTGCTCGGCGCCGGACCGATTCTGTGGGTGGTCGGCTCGACCACCTTGCGCCAGGCGATCACGCCCGAACGAATGATGGGCCGCGTCTCCGCGATCAACAGCACCGCGACCTATGGCGCGCGTCCGCTGGGCGCGTTGCTCGGTGCGGCAATCAGCGCGCGATGGGGGATGGACGCCTGTCTGCTTGCGGCTGCTGCGGCTTTCGCCGTCCAGGCGCTAATCATCGTCATGTCGCCGGCCGCGCGTCTTGCGCGGATTCCCGAGGGCGCCGCAGCCGCTTGATGAAAACCGGTTTTCAGCGGAGAGCCGCGCAGCGTCCCGGCGTCGGCGGCCCCTGCGAAAATCCTCGAAAATGAAAATGAATTTTTTTCGGCGAGGTTTTCATGTAAATATAATTTCATCCTATTTGCATACAGCCGCTGCTGCGCGCGCTCTCGAATGATTCATCACTCATCCGCTGCAACCAATCCCGCCGAGCAGGCGATCGCTGCGCGCATCACCGCGGCGATGCCGGTTCTGACGCCGATCCATCGGCGCATGGGCGATTACGTGCTGGCCAATCTGTTTCGCGCCGCCACCATGCGTATCGACGAACTGGCCAGCGTGGTGGGCGCGTCGGTGGCAACGGCGAACCGCTTCGCACGCGCGCTCGGCTTCGACGGTTATCCGCAGTTTCGTGAGGCGCTGGTGCGGGGTTTCGAGGCGACGCTCGCGCCCATCGAAAGGCTGCGCACTGCGCAGGAGTCGCTCGCGGCCGGCGAGAATCTGCTCGACGCGCTGCTCGAACAGGCCGCCGCCAATCTGCATACCACCCGCACCGCGATCGACAGCGCTGTCGCCGAGGCCGCGGTCGAAGCGATCATCGCCGCACGCCGCGTGTTCGTGCTGGGCTACGGCTCCAGCGCGTTTCTCGCCGGTCTGATGGAGCACGGCCTGATGCCGTATCACGACAACGTGCAATCGCTCGCGCTGATCGGCGGACCCTCGCATGCGGCGCGGCGCCTGTTCGCATCGGACGAGGGCGATCTGGTGATCGGCATCGCGTTTCCTCGCTACGTCGAAGACACCGTCGAACTCGCGCGGCGTGCCGCCGGCCGCGGCGCACGCGTGCTCGCGCTGACCGACAGCCCGCGCTCGCCGCTCGCGCAATTCGCCGATATCGCGCTTTATATCCGTGCCGAACGGCGGCTTGCGGCCAATGCCGATTCCGCCGTGCTGGCCGTCATCGAGGCGCTCTGCGATGCGGTCGCTTACCGGGCGAAACGCTCGGTGAAGGCGGCCGCCGGTGTCAGCGAATTCGTGTTGCCCTGGCTCACCGATCCGCAAGCCGCGCCGCCGGACACTGTGGAGCAGCCCACGCGCGCTTCGACCCGGACTACCCGCACCACCAAAGCGAACAACGCGAACAAATCCAACAAAGCGAAACGATGAACTCCAACGCAGTCATTGCCATTCACGGCGGCGCAGGCACCATCCTGCGGGCGTCGATGCCGGCCAGCGCCGAAGCCGAGTACCACGCTGCATTGCATGCTGTGCTGAGCGCCGGTCAGCGCGTGCTCGCCGATGGCGGCAGCGCACTCGACGCCGTCAGCGAAGCCGTGCGTCTGCTCGAAGACTGTCCGCTCTTCAATGCGGGCCATGGCGCGGTGTACACGGCGGCCGGCACGCATGAACTCGACGCGGCCATCATGGACGGCAGCACGCTCGAGGCCGGCGCGATCTGCTGCGTGAAGCGCGTGCGCAATCCGGTTCTGGCGGCGCGCCGCGTGCTCGAACGCAGCGAACATGTGCTGTTCACCGGCGAAGGCGCGGAAGCATTCGCCGCTGCGCAAGGTCTCGAATTCGTCGAGCCGGAGTATTTCCATACCGAAGCGCGTCATCGGCAATGGCTGCTCGCCCGCGATCAGCAACGCGCGATGCTCGATCACGACGGCGCGGCGCTCGCTGCCGGTCATGGCGATCCCGTGCCACACGAACCGATCGATCCGAATCGCAAGTTCGGCACCGTCGGCGCGGTCGCGCTCGATCAGCATGGGCACCTGGCGGCTGCGACGTCGACGGGCGGGGTCACCAACAAACAGGTCGGCCGGGTCGGCGATACGCCGCTGATCGGCGCGGGCTGCTATGCGGACGACGCAACCTGTGCGGTCTCGACCACGGGCTCCGGCGAGATGTTCATGCGCATGGTCGCCGCCTACGACGTCGCCGCGCAGATGGCGTACCGCAACGTGTCGCTCGAAGAAGCGGCGCACGACGTGGTGATGAACCGGTTGCCGAAGATCGACGGCCGCGGCGGTCTGGTCGCCGTCGATGCGCGCGGCAACCTCACGCTGCCGTTCAACACCGAAGGTATGTATCGCGGTTTTGCCCGCCTCGGCGAGACGCCGGTGACGGCGATCTACCGCTAAGGCCGGTTGGCTGAACCGCCGCTTGCGTTTCCGCTTGAGTCACCGCTTGAGTCACCGCTTGAGCCACCGTTTGAACCACCGCTTGAGCCCCGTTTGCCGCGTTCGAATTCAAAAAGGACTCCATCGTGCCGACTCCATCGCACTCCGCCCGCCCGCTCATCGAAGCCTTGCCGCCGCAACGCGTGCTCGCGGTCGACGATCTGTCGGTCGCGTTTCGCAGCGGCGAGACCACCTTCAACGCGGTGCGCAATCTGTCGCTGACAGTCGAGCGTGGCGAAACGCTGGCGATCGTCGGCGAATCGGGTTCGGGTAAATCGGTGACGTCGCTCGCCTTGATGCGGCTCATCGAGCATGGCGGCGGGCGCCTTGCCGGCGGCAGCATCGCGTTTCGGCGCCGCGACGGCAGCGTGCTCGATCTGGCGAAAGCGTCGTCCGGCACGATGCGTTCGATACGCGGCGCCGATATCGCGATGATTTTCCAGGAGCCGATGACCTCGCTCAATCCGGTCTTCACGGTCGGCGACCAGATCAGTGAAGCGATCGCCTTGCATCAAGGCAAGAGCCGCTCCGCCGCGCAGGCGGAAACGCTGCGTCTGCTCGAACTCGTGCGCATTCCCGAAGCGCGCCGCGTGGCCGCGCGCTATCCGCACCAGTTGTCGGGCGGCATGCGGCAGCGCGTGATGATCGCGATGGCGCTGTCGTGCAAGCCGGCATTGCTGATTGCCGACGAGCCCACCACCGCGCTCGACGTGACGATTCAGGCGCAGATCCTGCAACTGATTCGCGGCTTGCAGGACGAGATGAACATGGGCGTGATCTTCATCACGCACGACATGGGCGTGGTGGCCGAAGTGGCCGATCGCGTGCTGGTGATGTACCGCGGCGAGAAAGTGGAAGAGGGCGCAGCGGATACGCTGTTCGCCGCGCCTTCGCATCCTTATACGAAAGCGCTGCTCGCGGCGGTGCCGCGCCTGGGCGCGATGGAGGGCACCGATCAGCCCGCCAGGTTCCCGATTCTGACGATCGAACAGGCGGCCTTGACCGGTACCGATGACGCCGTTCGTCCCGCCGCCGCCGTCGCCGAAGAAACTCAGCCGCTGATTCGCGACAACGCGCCGCCGATTCTGCGCGTGCGCGATCTGATCACCCGCTTTCCGGTCAGGAGCGGTTTGTTCGGCCGCGTGACAGGCCGCGTGCATGCGGTCGAAAAGGTCAGCTTCGATTTGCGTCCAGGCGAGACGCTTGCGCTGGTCGGCGAATCGGGTTGCGGCAAATCGACGACGGGCCGTTCATTGCTGCGCCTCGTCGAAAGCCAGAGCGGCTCGATCGAATTCGACGGCAAGGAAATCAGTTCTTTGACCGGCCCCGCTTTGCAGGCGCTGCGCCGGGATATCCAGTTCATCTTCCAGGACCCGTTCGCGTCATTGAATCCGCGTTTGACGGTCGGCTTCTCGATCATGGAGCCCTTGCTCGTGCACCGCGTCGCGCAGGGCGCAGAAGCTCAGGCGCGGGTCGCGTGGCTGCTCGAAAAGGTCGGCTTGCCGCCCGAAGCCGCACGCCGTTATCCGCATGAATTCTCCGGCGGTCAACGGCAACGTATCGCGATCGCGCGTGCTCTCGCGTTGAATCCCAAAGTCGTGATCGCCGACGAATCCGTTTCCGCGCTGGACGTCTCCGTGCAAGCCCAGATCGTCAACCTGATGCTCGATCTGCAACGCGAACTCGGCGTCGCGTATCTGTTCATTTCGCACGACATGGCGGTGGTCGAGCGCGTGAGTCATCGCGTCGCGGTGATGTATCTCGGCCAGATCGTCGAGATCGGTCCGCGCCGCGCGGTGTTCGAAGCACCGCAGCATCCGTACACGAAGAAGCTGATGGGCGCGGTGCCGGTGGCCGATCCGGCGCGCCGTCGTCACGCCAGGCGGATGCTCGCCGCCGATGAGATTCCGAGCCCGATTCGCGCGCTCGACGACGAGCCGGTCGTCGCGCCTCTCATCGCTGTCGGACCGGACCATTTCGTCGCCGCGCATCGGGTCGGCGGCGCTTATTGAATCCCGCTTGTTAAACCAGCTTGTTAAACCCAGCTTGTTGAACCTCGCTTACCGAAGCCGACTTTCTATTCGCATCACACAACCCAGTTTCATTTCGCAGCCTGGAGCCAACCTCATGAACCTGCTGGTCCCGTCTTCTCCTTTTCGTTTGCGCACGCTGGTCAGCGGCGGCGCGGCGGTGTTCGCAATGCTCGCGGGCAATGTGGCGCATGCCGAGACCACTGCCGTGATGGCGGTGGCCTCGACCTTCACGACACTCGATCCGTACGACGCCAACGATACGCTGTCGCAAGCGGTCACCAAGTCGTTCTATCAAGGCATGTTCGGCTTCGACAAGGACATGAAACTGGTCAACGTGCTGGCTGAGAGCTATGAGGCGAGCCCGGATGCCAGGGTCTACACGATCAAGCTGCGCCAGGGCGTGAAGTTCCAGGACGGCACCGATTTCAACGCCGCGGCGGTGAAGGCCAACTTCGACCGCGTCACCGATCCGGCGAACAAGCTCAAGCGCTACAACATGTTCAACCGCATCGAGAAGACCGAAGTGGCCGATCCGTATACGGTGAAGATCACGCTGAAGGCGCCGTTCTCGGCGTTCGTCAACGTGCTGGCGCATCCGTCGGCGGTGATGATTTCGCCTGACGCGCTGAAGAAGTACGGCAAGGACGTCGCGTTCCATCCGGTCGGCACCGGTCCGTTCGAGCTGGTGAAATGGGACCCGGCAGGCGACCTGACGGTCAAGAAGTTTGCCGGCTACTGGAAGAAGGGTTATCCGAAGGTCGACGCAATCGACTGGAAACCGGTGGTCGACAACAACACGCGTGCCGCGTTGATGCGCACCGGCGAAGCGGACTTCGCGTTCCAGGTGCCGTTCGAACAGGCCGCGCAATTGCAGTCGAGCCCGAAGGTCGATCTGATCGCGTCGCCCTCGATCATTCAGCGCTATATCAGCCTGAACGTGAATCAGAAGCCGTTCGACAGCCCGAAGGTGCGCGAAGCGCTGAACTACGCGATCAACAAGGAGGCGCTCACGAAGGTCGTGTTCGCCGGTTATGCGACGCCGGCTGACGGCGTGGTGCCGCAAGGCGTCGAATACGCGACGAAGCTCGGCCCCTGGCCGTACGACCCGGCGAAGGCGCGTGAACTGCTGAAGGAAGCGGGCTATCCGAACGGTTTCGAAACGACGTTGTGGTCGGCCTATAACTACTCGACTGCGCAGAAGGTGATTCAGTTCGTGCAGCAGCAACTGGCGCAGGTCGGCATCAAGGCGCAGGTCGAAGCGCTCGAAGCGGGCCAGCGCGTCGCCAGGGTCGAAAGCGCGCAGGACGCGGCCACCGCGCCGGTGCGGATGTACTACGCGGGCTGGTCGTCGTCGACGGGCGAAGCGGATTGGGCGATCACGCCGCTGCTCGCGTCGGTGTCGTTCCCGCCGAAGATGGTCAATACCGCGTACTACAAGAACGACACGGTCGACAGCGACCTGAAGCAGGCGCTCGAAACCACCGACCGCACGCAGAAGGCCACGCTCTACGCGGACGCGCAAAAGCGCATCTGGGCCGATGCGCCGTGGATCTTCCTCGTGAAGGAAAAGGTCGTGTACGCGCGCAGCAAGCGGTTGTCGGGTGCTTACGTGGCGCCGGACGGTTCGTTCAATTTCGACGAGATCGCGATCAGGTGATGAGCTGACCGTTCGGTCCGGCGTGTTCTTCACGAATGCGCCCGCCGGACGGTCTTGTACTGCCCCAGAAGATCCATCGTCGCCCGCATCATTGCCGGATTGGGATTCATGCTGAACTTCCTCGTCAAACGTCTCTTTGGCCTGCTGCCGACGCTCTTTATCGTCGCCGTGCTGGTGTTCCTGTTCGTGCATCTGCTGCCGGGCGATCCGGCGCGCCTCGCCGCCGGTCCCGAGGCCGACGAAGCGACTGTCGCGCTGGTGCGCGCCGACCTTGGCCTCGACAGGCCGATGCCGCAGCAATTCGCCCGCTTCTTCGTGAAGATCGCGCACGGCGACTTCGGCATCTCCACGCGCAGCAAGCGGCCGGTCAGCCAGGAAATCGGCGAGCGCTTCATGCCGACGCTGCTGCTCACACTGGCCAGCATGGTGTGGGCGGTAGTGCTCGGCATGGGCATCGGCGTTGTCTCCGCGGTATGGCGCAATCGCTGGCCGGACCGGCTCGGCATGACGCTCGCGGTGTCGGGCATTTCGTTTCCGGCCTTCGCGCTCGGCATGCTGCTGATGGAGATTTTTTCGGTGAAGCTCGGCTGGTTGCCGATCGTCGGCGATGGGTCGTGGCAGAGCTACGTGCTGCCGTCGCTCACGCTCGGCGCGGCCGTGGCCGCGGTGATGGCGCGTTTCACGCGCGCCTCGTTCGTCGAAGTGATGAACGAAGACTTTGTGCGCACCGCGCGCGCCAAAGGCGTGCCCGAGCGCCTCGTGATCGTCAAGCACTGCCTGCGCAACGCGATGATTCCCGTCATCACGATGATGGGCCTGCAATTCGGCTTTCTGCTCGGCGGCTCGATCATGGTCGAAGTGGTGTTCAACTGGCCGGGTCTCGGACGTCTGCTGGTGGCCGCGGTGTCGATGCGCGACTATCCGGTGATTCAGGCCGAAGTGCTGTTGTTCTCGCTCGAATTCATCATCATCAATCTGGTTGTGGACGTGCTGTACGCCGTCATCAACCCGACCATCCGTTTCAAGTGAGGCCCGCATGAGCACGACCGCCACCGAAGCGAATGCGGCGAGAGCCGCTCAGGCAGAACGCGCGATCCGCACGCCGTGGAGCGAGTTCTGGCGCAAATTCCGCAAGCAGCACGTGGCGCTAGCCGCCGGCGTTTTCGTGCTGCTGTTGATCGTGGCTGCGATCGTCGCGCCGCATATCGTGCCGTACGATCCGGAAAACTTTTTCGACTACGACGCGTTGAACGCGGGGCCGTCAGCCGCGCACTGGTTCGGCGTCGATTCGCTGGGCCGCGACATTTTCAGCCGCATTCTGGTGGGCTCGCGTATTTCGCTCGAGGCAGGCTTTCTGTCGGTGGCGATCGGCGCGGTGATCGGCACCTTCTTCGGTTTGCTGGCCGGTTACTACGAAGGCTGGTGGGACCGCATCACGATGCGCGTCGCCGACGTGCTGTTCGCCTTCCCCGGCATTCTGCTCGCGATCGGCGTGGTGGCGATTCTCGGCAACGGCATGATCAACGTGATCTGCGCGGTGGCGATTTTCAGCATTCCCGCGTTTGCGCGTCTCGTGCGCGGCAATACGCTGATGCTCAAGCAACTGACCTATATCGAAGCGGCGCGCAGCATCGGCGCGTCGGACTGGACGATCATCGTGCGGCATATTCTGCCGGGGACGATTTCGTCGGTGGTGGTGTACTTCACGATGCGCATCGGCACCTCGATCATCACGGCAGCGAGCCTGTCGTTTCTCGGACTCGGCGCGCAACCGCCGACGCCCGAATGGGGTGCGATGCTCAACGAAGCACGCGCCGATATGGTCACCGCGCCGCATATCGCGCTGTTTCCGAGTCTCGCGATTTTCCTCACGGTGCTGGCGTTCAACCTGCTCGGCGACGGATTGCGCGATGCGCTCGATCCGAAACTCGACCGGCCATGAGTATCGGCAACGCTGAAAACGCGCCGCATATCGGCGTCTGTCGTTGCACGACACTGCTGCCGACCTCGCTCAACTTCTCAAGCAATCTCCCTGATGAAAGTTCTGATTTCCGCCGACATCGAAGGCGTAGCCGGTGTGTTCCATCCTGAGCAAACGCGTGCGGGCAACGGCGAATACGAAGCCGCGCGCCGCTGGATGACGCTCGAGGCCAATGCCGCGATCGAAGGCGCATTCGGCGGCGGCGCGACGCACGTGTGGGTCAACGACTCGCACGGCGGTTTCCGCAATCTGCTGCCCGATCTGCTCGATGCGCGCGCCCAGCTGGTGCTCGGCAAGCCGCGTACGCTCGGCATGATGGCCGGGCTCGAATACGGCGCGGCGCTGGTGTTCATGATCGGCTATCACGCGATGTCGCAGACGCGCGGCATCCTCGCGCACACGATCAATAGCTTCGCGTTCGCGCGAGTCTCGCTGAACGGCGTCGAAGTCGGCGAGGCGGGATTGTATGGCGCGCTGGCGCAAGAATATGGCGCACGTGTGGCGCTTTTGTCCGGCGACGACGTATTCGCCGAGGAAACGGCGCCGCGTTTTCCCGATGCGCGTTTTGTCGTCACCAAGAGCGCGACGGGGCACGCGAGCGGCGTCACGCAAACGCCGGCCGCCGCGCGTGATGCGATCGAATGCGCCGCGCGCGAAGTGGTGCAGCAGCACGTCAATGCCGGCCATGCGCCGCAAGCCACGCGCGCCGAAACGAAGCCCGTCGAATGTGAACTGCGCGTGCAAACCGTCGCGCTCGCCGATCTGTTCTGCCAATGGCCGACGCTGACGCGCGTCGACGCCGTCACGCTGCGTTTCAATGCGCAATCGGCGGAACATGCGGTGCGCATGTTGAACTGCCTGTCGGCGATGTCGTTCATGTTGCGCTAATCGCTTAACCGATACACGCCGGCCGGCCATTGAGGCGACCGGCAAATGCGCCTTCGATCGCGCGCGGCGCCGGCATCTACGGCGCGCGGATCGAACATTCGGAGCACATCGAACCGGCGTTGCGTGGAATTGGCCACGACGAATCTGCGCTGAGAAGCAGCAGCGCCGTTAAATGCCGTGAGGTGCATATGCGCATGAACTGTGGTTGTAGGCGTGGCGATAAGCGTCGCTATTGCTGCCGGCTGAGTTCTCTCGCCGCGTGATCGATCACGTCGGCGATCGCCCCTGCATGCGACACCGGCGCGAGATGACTCGATGCGACCGGCACAACCTTCGCACGCATCCGGTCGGCCATGAATTTTTCGACTTCGGGCGACACCGCACGATCCTTCGTGGTCAGCACGTACCAGGAGGGTTTTTCTTTCCATGCGACCTGGCTGACGGTTTCGTCGAACGCCTTCGCGGAGATCGGCTGTTGTGCGGCGGAGAGCACGCGCGTGAGGTTTTCGGGGACGTCGGCGGCGAAGTCGGCGTGATACTTGCCGCGGTCGAGCCAGAGGAAGCCGGTCGGGTCCGCGGTGATGCCCTGGCCCGCAGGCATGGGCGCTGCGCGCTTCATCAGATCCATCGCTGATTCGTGCAGGTCCGGCGCAATCGCCGCCACGTAGACGAGGCCCGCGACGTTCGGCGCGTTCGCGCCCGCTTCGGTGATCACGACGCCGCCCCATGAGTGCCCCACCAGCATGGTCGGGCCATTCTGCCGCGCGAGTACGCGGCGAGTGGCGGCGACATCGTCGGCGAGCGACGTGAGCGGGTTCTGCACCGAACTCACGTGGTAGCCCTTTCGCTGCAACTTCGCGACGACGCCATTCCAGCTCGACCCGTCGACAAACGCGCCGTGGACCAGCACGACGTTGCGTACGGGGCCGGTCATCGGCGCCGCGGGTGGCGTGGGGGCTGTGGCGGCCGGAGCCGAGGCCGCCGCCGGGGCTGGAGCCGCCGCCGTGGGTACGGGTGCCGGGGCCGGCGCTTCGGGCTCCTGCGAATCCATCGCCGGCGCGCCGGGCGGTTCGGCTGCAGGCTCGACAGCGGGCGCTGCGGTTTGCGCAAAGGCGCCGGTTCCAGCGAACCAGAGACACAAAGCAGCAGCGCAAATCAGACGTTTGGGCGACATGTTGAATCTCCGAAGGCTGAAACCTCGACTAGGGCAACATACCGAAGCGGCACGCCGTGTCAATCAATATCGTCGCCGTTCAGTGCGGTGCGGAACCAAGGGCCGGGTTGCTCCCAGTATTTAGGCAATACGGGCCTGGGTAAAATTTTGGGTTTTGCCGGACCAAACCACAAGTTTGATCGGGTGATCGATATCCATACACTGGGGCGCAATTTTGAATAGTGCACAGCAGCAAGACGGCCTGAAGCGCGGGCTCAAGAATCGTCACATCCAGCTGATCGCGCTGGGCGGGGCGATCGGCACCGGCTTGTTTCTCGGCTCCGCCAGCGTGTTGCAGGCAGCCGGCCCGTCGATGATTCTCGGCTACGCGATCGGCGGCGTCATCGCGTTCATGATCATGCGGCAGCTCGGCGAGATGGTTGCGCAGGAGCCGGTTGCCGGCTCGTTCAGTCACTTCGCCTACAAATATTGGGGCGACTTTCCCGGCTTTCTGTCCGGCTGGAACTACTGGGTGCTGTACGTGCTCGTGAGCATGGCCGAGCTGACCGCGGTCGGCACCTACGTGCATTACTGGTGGCCGGACGTGCCCACGTGGGTGTCGGCGCTGGTGTGCTTCGTCGGCATCAACGCGATCAATCTCGCCAACGTCAAAGCCTACGGCGAAACCGAGTTCTGGTTCGCGATCATCAAGGTGGTCGCGGTGATCGGCATGATCCTGTTCGGCGGCTATCTGCTGTTCAGCGGCCACGGCGGGCCGCAGGCGTCGATCACCAATCTCTGGAGCAATGGCGGTTTTTTCCCGCACGGTTTCCACGGACTGTTCATGATGCTCGCGGTCATCATGTTCTCGTTCGGCGGCCTCGAGTTGATCGGTATCACGGCGGCTGAAGCCGACGATCCACAGCGAAGCATTCCGAAGGCCGTGAATCAGGTGATCTACCGGATCCTGATTTTCTACATCTGCTCGCTGACGGTGCTGCTCTCGTTGTATCCGTGGAATCAGGTGGCCGCCGGCGGCAGCCCGTTCGTGATGATCTTCTCGCAAATCGGTTCGACGCTGACCGCGAATGTGCTCAACGTGGTGGTGCTGACCGCGGCGCTGTCGGTGTACAACAGCGGCGTGTATGCGAACAGCCGGATGCTCTACGGCCTCGCGGAACAGGGCAATGCGCCGCGTGCGCTGATGAAGGTCGACCGCCGCGGCGTGCCGTACATGGCGATCGGTTTGTCGGCGCTCGCCACGTTTACCTGTGTGATCGTCAACTATCTGATTCCGGCCGAAGCGCTCGGCCTGCTGATGGCGCTGGTCGTCGCCGCGCTGGTGCTGAACTGGGCGCTGATCAGCCTGACGCACCTGAAGTCGCGCAAGGCGATGGTCGCGGCGGGCGAGACGCTGGTGTTCAAGTCGTTCTGGTTTCCTGTCAGCAACTGGATCTGCCTCGCGTTCATGGCGCTGATCCTCGTGATTCTGGCGATGACGCCGGGCTTGTCGGTATCGGTGTGGCTCGTGCCGGTGTGGCTGGTCGTGATGTGGATCGGCTACGCGTTCAAGCGCCGGCGTGCTGCAGCGGATGGCGGCGTGCCGGTGGCGGAGCGGTAGGGCGCTCGGTTCGAGCCATCAGGCGGCGTGGCGTGCGATCTGCTGCGCGCCCGCCGTTTGCGCGGCGCGAACGAGGCGTTATGGTTGATTGGTTGCAATGCGGCTGCAATGCGCGGGCTGCGGGCGAGCGCGCCAGAAACGACGAACCCCGCAGGCAGAACGCGCTGGCGGGGTTCGTGGAAAAGCCGAAGTCTGTGTGACTGTGTGTTAGCCGAATTCTTTGGTGCCCAGGGCCGGAATCGAACCGGCACGCCTTGCGGCGGGGGATTTTGAGTCCCCTGCGTCTACCAATTTCACCACCTGGGCAGGTCTTGCGGCGCATGCGTCAGGGTATGGCGCGCGGCGAAGACGCAGATTATGGCCGAAATTTCGACGCCGGGCAAGCCGGTCGCGACAGCCGGTCGCTATCGAAGCCTCCACAGTCTTCAGACCGTGCGGGAAAACCGCTCGAAGGTTTGCTGACCGAGGTAACGGTCGAACACCATCGCGATGTTGCGCACGAGCATGCGTCCGGCCATCCGCACTTCGAGCTTGCCGCCGCTGACCGACACCAGCCCGTCTTCCTCGAAGCCGCGCAAGCGTTCCAGTTCCGCTGCAAATGTATCGATGAAACGGATCCCGTAAGCGGCGTCGAATTCGTCGAAGCGCAACTCCAGATTGCACATCAGTTGCGTGATCACATCGCGGCGCAGACGGTCGTCCGCGGTGAGCCGCACGCCGCGCGTGATCGCGAGCCGGCCGGCGTCGATCGCCGCGGCATAGCCGGGCAGATCCTTGACGTTTTGCGCATACACATCGCCGACCTTGCCGATCGACGACGCGCCGAAGCCGATCAGATCGCATTCCGCACGCGTGCTGTAGCCCTGAAAATTTCGGTGCAGCGTGCGCTGCGCCTGAGCGCGCGCGAGTTCGTCGGTGGGCAACGCGAAATGATCCATGCCGATGTAGACGTAGCCCGCGCCCGTCAAGCGCTCGACCACTCGTTGCAGGATCGCGAGCCGCACGGCAGACGAGGGCAGCGTGGCCGGGTCCATCTGACGCTGCATCTTGAAGAGCTGCGGCATGTGCGCATAAGCGAACACCGACAGACGATCAGGCGCGAGCGCGAGCATCGTGTCGAGCGTGCGGCCGAAACTTTCGACAGTTTGATGCGGCAGGCCGTAAATCAGATCGACGCCGATCGAATGAAAGCCCGTGTCGCGCGCGGCTTGCATGACCGACGCGGTCATCGCGAGCGGCTGAATCCGGTTGATCGCCTGCTGCACCACTGGATCGAAATCCTGCACGCCGAGACTGAGCCGATTGAAGCCGAGCTTGCGCAAATGCGCGATGGTCTCGGGCGAGGCTTCGCGCGGATCGACCTCGATCGAATATTCGCCTTCGGCATCGGGCAGCAACGTGAAGTGCCGGCGCGCCGCTGTCATCAGTTCGGCCATTTCGTCGTGCGACAGGAAGGTCGGCGTGCCGCCGCCCCAATGCAGTTGCGACACCGGGCGCCGCGTGTCGAAATGCGCCGCCTGCAGAGCCACTTCACGCTTCAGCCGTTCGACATAGGGACGCGCGTGCGCGCGGTTTTTCGTGGCGACCTTGTTGCAGCCGCAATAGAAGCACACGGTGTCGCAAAACGGGATGTGGAAGTACAGCGAGAGATCGGTGGCGGATGCACCGGGGTCGGCGGCGGCGCGTAAATAGTCGACGGGATCGAACTCGTCGCGGAACTGCAAGGCGGTCGGATAGGACGTATACCGTGGACCGTTCGCGCTGTATTTGGCGAGCAGATCGGGGCGGAAGAGCGTGTCGGCGGTAGTCATGAGAGGCTCGGGGCTGACGGCCACCGTTGAAGAGGCAGGAACCAGCTGGTTCGCCGGAGCGGATCGAACAGCGCAGGCGCCTCTTGAGCGTAGCCTTTCGTATCCGTCAAGTTTACGTGAGTCGTCGTATGCCAGATTGTGTAAAAAGGTCGCATGTGAGGCGATGGCACAATGCGGGTCTTGGCGATGTGCCGCACGTGTTCGAGTTCAGGAAAAGTGTCGTGAGCGATTGGGTGAAAAGCGGGGCGAACAACGTCGTGAAGCGCGAGTCTCCGTTTCACGTGGACGGTCACGCGTGCCGCCCCGATTGCGGCGCGTGCTGTATCGCGCCGTCGATTTCGAGCCCGATTCCGGGCATGCCGCTCGGCAAGCCGGCGGGCGTGCGCTGCGTGCAGCTCGGCGACGATTTGCGCTGCGCTATCTTCGGCCAGCCGGAACGGCCGGCGTGCTGTTCCGGCTTGCAGCCGCAGACGGAAATGTGCGGCACGAACCGCGGCGAAGCGCTCGCGTGGCTCACCCAACTTGAAACCCAAACTCGACCGGCGACGCGCAGCCAGTAGTCCGACGCGAGAGCACGCCGCCACGCAATCCAGCACGGCAAACCAGCACAACTCGACCGCATGCTCGAGAAGGCATCCACAGGAGATTTCGCATGACCCGATCCGCCGCGCCGACCCGGCGCCGCTTCCTGCTTGCAGCGCTGACAGGCTGCACGGCGTTTGGTATCGCGATGTCGCTGAGCGCCTGTGCGACGTCGATTTTTCCGTTCATCCCGTCGCATTACACGTTCTCGCAGCAGCAGGTGCAGGATGCGGTGCAACGTAAATTTCCGTATCAGCGCACGGTCTCGCAGGTGTTCGACGTCGCGCTGACCAATCCGGTGGTGGGCTTTCTGCCGGACGCCAACCGCGTGTCGGTGAAGCTCGATGCGCGGCTCGCGAGTCCCTTCATGCAGCAGCCTGTCGACGGCGTATTCACGCTGTCGAGCGAACTGGCCTACGACGCCGCCAGCAAGTCGGTCGTGCTGAAGTCGCCGAACGTCGACAACGTGAGCGTGAGCGGGCAGGCGCAGGCCTATACGCAACAGATCAACGCCGCCGCCGCGCTGCTCGCCACGCAGTTGCTGACCAACTATCCGATCTACACCTTCAAGCCCGAACAGCTGCAATTTGCCGGAGTGAACTACGAACCCGGTACAATCACCATCCTTACAAACGGCATACGCGTGCAAATCGTCGAGAAATGACGGCGCGTGCGGCCGGCAGGGCCGCGCGCTGCATCGCTGGCCCTGCTTCGACTATCTGCAGCGATGAGGGTCAAGGATGGACTGGCTAATGGCGTGCAAGGCGCTGATTCTGGGTGTCGTCGAAGGGTTGACGGAGTTTTTGCCGGTGTCGAGCACCGGCCATCTGATCGTCGTGGGCAGTCTGCTCGATTTCACCGACGAACACGCGAAAACCTTCGATGTCGTGATCCAGCTCGGCGCGATTCTGGCCGTATGCTGGGAATTTCGCCGCCGTATCGGCAGCGTGGTAGCCGGCTTGCCGAGCCGGCCCGACGCGCGCCGCTTTGCGCTGAACGTGATCATCGCGACGATTCCGGCGGTCGTGCTCGGCTTGCTGTTCGAAAAGGCCATCAAGGCGGCGCTGTTTTCACCGGTGCCGGTGGCGTTCGCGCTGGTGATGGGCGGCGTGGTGATCCTGTGGGCGGAGGCGCGGCAACGCGCGGGCGGCGGCGCCGCGGCGCGCGTGCACAGCGTCGACGATTTGACCCCGCTGGACGCGTTGAAGGTCGGTCTCGCTCAATGTTTCGCGCTGATTCCGGGCACGTCGCGCTCGGGCTCGACGATCATCGGCGGGATGCTGTTCGGCCTCGACCGGCGTGTCGCCACGGAGTTTTCGTTCTTTCTCGCGATCCCGATCATTTTCGGCGCGACCGCTTACGAACTCTACAAAAGTTGGCACGTGCTCTCTACGGACGCGCTCGGCAGCTTTGCGCTCGGCTTTGTGGCCGCCTTCGTCAGCGCCTTCGCCTGCGTGCGCTGGCTGCTGCGCTATATTGCCGCGCACGACTTCACCGCGTTCGCGTGGTATCGCATCGGCTTCGGGCTATTGATTCTGATGGTGGGCTACAGCGGGGCGTTGAGCTGGACGGATTGAGCTTTTAGCCGTGTCGGTCGGGAGAAATGAAAAAGGTCCGCGAATTGCGGACCTTTTTTCATTTGCCAGCGCGTTATCGAGCAGTTTTACGCCGCGCCGCGTTTCCTGAAGACCAGATCCCACACGCCGTGTCCGAGCCGCAGCCCGCGGCGCTCGAACTTCGTCACCGGCCGGTATTCGGGGCGCGGCGCGTAGCCGTCGGCGGTGTTTGCCAGCGCGGGCTCGGCGCCCAGCACGTCGAGCATCTGTTCGGCGTAGTTCTGCCAGTCGGTCGCGCAATGCAGATACGCGCCCGGCTTCAGGCGCGAGACGAGCAGCGCGACGAACTTCGGCTGGATCAGCCGGCGCTTGTGGTGGCGCGCTTTGTGCCACGGGTCCGGAAAGAAGATGTGCACGCCGTCGAGGCTGTCCGGGGCGATCATCTGTTCGAGCACTTCGACGGCATCGTGCTGAATGATGCGGATGTTCGACAACCCTTGCTCGCCCATCAGCTTGAGCAGCGCGCCGACGCCCGGCTCGTGCACTTCGACGCCCAGAAAATCGTCATCCGGACGATGCGAGGCGATTTCCGCGGTGGTCGCGCCCATCCCGAAACCGATCTCCAGCACGCGCGGCGCCGCGCGGCCGAACACGCTGTTCCAGTCGGGCTGCTGCGGCGCGAACGGCACGACGAAACGCGGGCCGAGTTCATCCATCGCGCGGCGCTGGCCGGTCGATACGCGGCCGGCGCGCGTGACAAAGCTGCGAATGCGGCGCCGATGCAGCGCCTCTTCCGTGGATGCGTCGCCGCCGGCGGGTTCGCCTTCGGTTTCACTGGTCAGTGGGAGGTCGTCCGGCAGGCCGGCGTCGTTTGGGTCGTGGATCATCGTCGATGCTGCTACAAGGGTGAGGGCTTCGGGCTGCATGGCGTGCCGTCAGGCACGGTCCGCGCGGTCGTGCGGCATGGGCCGCCGCTCGCACAGGTCGCCACGCCAGATTGCCGCCACTACAAAAAAGCCGCCTTCATGGAGGCGGCTCGTGCTGGATTCAGCTGAAAGCTCAGCAGAAGGTGGAGCGGGCGTTGCAAGTGCGCGTAAGGTAGCACAACCGAAAAGGGTGCGTCCAGACGGCGGGTGGCCCGAAGAGCGGCCCGGAATAGACGGCCTGATTCAACGATTTACTCTGGCTGATGGCGCAGGAATCGAGCGGCATAGCGGATGCGCGCAATCCGAAGTCGACTGCGCGCGGACTTTATCAGCCGCTGCGGCCCCAATACGATCTGAATCCGATTGGCGGAAAATCATTCGGTAATGCGGTCGAAGAATGCCAGGGCGGGATTCACTATATTCTTGGCCGCTATCACACGGCGGCATCGGCTCGGGCATTTTTGGAAAGACATCACTGGTATTGAAAAATGCGAAAGTTTCTAAGGATAGGTTTTATTTCTGCGATCTGTTCTGTGGAGAAGGTGACGAAGTAGGTTGGAGTTCGCGGCCTGGCGCGTTTCATACGGCATCGTTCAGCGCATTTTTGCGCAACTTCCAGGGATGACGCGCGGTGACAGATACAGCAGGAGGGAAGTGCGGTTGCGCAGACACTTTCTGGTGTGCCGCTTGACCAAGCGCCAAGGCAGGTGAGAAAGCATCTGGAGCGGGCGATGGGAATCGAACCCACGGCTCTAGCTTGGGAAGCTAGGGTATTACCATTATACGACGCCCGCAGAGCGCGCTATTTTACAGGGGTTTCGGCGATTTGGGGAGTCGGGATTGTGGTGGGTGGCGTGAAAAGTGTATGCGCTTCGGAAATTCTTGCTGGCATCACGCGAGTGTCATCGTCACGCGCTCACACGAACGAAAATTTGATGATTTCCCCCTGAACACGAAACTTTTGGTGGTAGAATTCGCGTTACTCGAAAACAACCTACGGTGTGTCATGTATGGCGACTTCGCCCGCTGATGGTATCGAAGCACTGGAACAACTCATCGTCCAAAACATTCCGCGTGATGCGCTGATGGCTTGTGAGGATGCATATCACAATGGGGATGTAAAAGGCCGCACCCAGGCGTCCGCGTTTGCGCAAGGGCATCGCCCGTCCGCCGCTGGCCAAGTGAAGCACTTCTACATCAATGAGGCATTCCACGAAGCTTTGTTGGCTCACGGTGCAGACCCGACGCCTCTTCGTGGCACTCGTCTGGTTGTGGGGCGCTGGGGTATCTTCCACGTTGCACGCCTCAACGTCCCCGGGCATCAATGGGTGAATTTGCGGCGGAGTGCGACGCGCAAGACGTTGGCAGAAGTCAACAAAAGCATCGAACACAAATACGTGCAGCGCGACTTGTTTGACGAAGCGTCGGAAGCGACGGCGGGCACCATATTCATTCTCGGTGTTATGGATGGTGTCGATGCGAACGGCATCGCTCAACTGACTCAGGTCATGTTGGCGCTGCCAGCGCCCGACATGAAGTCCTGGCTGTATATGAAGTCAGTGACCGAATTCTTGAGCCTGTACGAGCAAACGAACACGGTGGAGCAGCCGGACAACGCTCAGCCCAAACTCAAGACACAACCCAAGAAGCAGACTGGCAATGACGAAGGGAATTAATGATCTTCAACCCGCAAGGCTTGAGCAAGCGCTTGCGGCTCGTGGGCTGACGAAGGGCCAGCTGGCAAGCTTGGTTGGCGTTGCGGCGCCGACCGTCACCAAGTGGTGTAAGGGAGATCAAGCTCCCGAGGCGGATACATTCGAGCGGCTTGCCTCTGTACTCAACGTGCAGCCGGAATGGCTCACACGCGCTATGTTGCGGCCTGTCTCTAAGCCACTCTATCGAAGCAATGCATCGGCTTTGAAAGCCGCTCGCGCCAAGTTGGAGGCTCGGACCGAATGGACGCAGGAGATCGCCGTTCTTCTCGGCGACTACGTTGACTATCCGGAAGTCAACCTTCCCGTGCGCGCATTTCAGGATCCTGAGCAGATCAGCGACGCCGATATCGAGGCAGCGGCTGAGGAATGTCGCGCGCTTTGGCAATTGGGCCGGGGTCCCGTGCAGAACCTTGCTCTGGCTGCTGAAAGTGCGGGCGTCCTCGTCATTCGCGAAGAAACTGAAATATCGGCTATTGAAGGTCTTTCAAGTTGGAGCGAACTGCTTGGGCGGCCCATCGTGTTTCTGTCGGCTGACAAAGCCAATGCTTTCCGCAGTCGATTTGATTTGGCACACGAAATCGGGCATCTCATTTTGCATAAGCACATACCGAGAGCTGAAGAGCGCGACCGCTACAACCAGATGGAAAAACAAGCGCATCGATTTGCAGGTGCGCTCTTGCTCCCAGCGGAAACGTTTGCTAGTGAAGTTCGTGTGCCGACAAACCTAGACAATTTGCTCATCCTCAAGCAGCGCTGGGGGGCGTCTGTGGCGGCGATGATGATGCGCTTGCACGCACTTGGCTTGCTTAGTGATGAAGACAAGTTGACGCTCTTCAAGCGACGTTCCGCCCGTTGGGGATCCAAGGCAGAACCTGGCGACGAAAAATGGGAGCCAGAGGCACCGCGCTTGTTACGACGCACGGTGGAGTTGCTGATCAATGAAGGAATTTTGCCGGTCGAAAGCATCGCACGTCACTTGGGATATTCACCTCGTGATGTGGAGAAACTCTGCGGTCTGCGCGTGAATTACTTCACTGCGCCAGTTCAGGTCGTGGAGTTAGCGACCCTTCGATCAGCGAGGTCGAGCGATCCGACTGAGCGTCAAGCCGGTGTTAGTCTAGCCGATGTTGTATCGTTTCAAAAATTCAAGAAGTGACTTGCAACTCTCGACTGGTTCTACAAAAAACAAGCCGATGGCAACCCTCAATGTGAATCTTTGAGGGTTCGCTCTTAGATATGCCGAATTGACAAAGCATGAAGCGGTTGGACCTTCGTTGAGCCGTGAACGAACTCTCCGTTCCATGCGACTCGCATAGTGCTTTGCCATATAACACACAGTTACAGCGCATCGGATGCCCCTCGCTGCTTTTCCAATCCTATTGCGCGGCGCTTTGCGGTAAGGCTAGAAATAGTCGATGGTACTCGGTACCAACGGCTGCTTAACCCTCTACTTGAAAGAGCGATTACAAATGGAAGGATTACGACATGGCTAGATGCACAGCACCAGTACAAGGCCATCGCACAGCGAGCGCGGCAGCGGCCTGCCCCGCATGTGGTAGCCGCTATAGCGGCTACCGGTCATACTCATATTCGCCCTCATCGTACCCCCAATCCTATTCCTCGTCGGGGAGCAGCGGGGGCGGCCGGAGCAGCGTCAGCGGGTCAGGCAGCAGCGGACGGCCGCGCTGGTCGCGAGCAGGTTCGTCCGTGGTATACACGCCTGCCGAGGTGCGGACGCTCACGCCGGTCCGCGAAAACGTCGAGAAGCGAGCGTCTGTGCCCGATCTTCGGGACGTCTTTCTTTGCCACGCGTGGGACGACCGAAAAGGGGTCGCCAAGGAACTGCATGATCTGCTCGAGTCGCTCGGTGTCTCGGTTTGGTTCAGCGAGAAGGATGTCCTCCTAGGCGCGACGTTGCTCCGCGAAATCGATAAGGGACTGGCGAAGTCGCGAGTAGGGATCGTGCTGGTGACCCCTGCGCTGCTGCGCCGCCTCGCAGGGGAGGGCATCGCCGACAAAGAGCTTTCGGCACTCCTAGCGCGTGACCTGCTCGTTCCCATCGTGCACGACACGACGTATGAAGCTCTCCGCGAAGTCAGCCCCCTGCTCGGCTCGAGAAGCGGCCTGAACACTGTAGAAGATACGATGGCAAATGTCGCGGCCAAGCTCGCCGAGCTGGTTGCCCTCTAGCTTTATTGCCCACATAGGTTCGCCATTCAGATGGGCGGCTTCGGCGCCCTGACGTTTGTGGATTACTTGGCAACCGTGCGTGCGCTGCAACTCTGGAACATCAATGCTGGCGGCAAGCATGGTCAGTGAGCCGGCGATTTTGCGCTCTAACAAAGCCTTCCAGGCGGTCCAAAACATGCTGTCATGCCTTCGGCTTGCGCAAAGTCACGCCAGCATGTTTTGGCCGCTGAAGAGCGGCGTTGGATGTCCGCTTCAGAGCAAGGTGACAGGCTGCTTAGGGGTCGAACAAGGACGAATGGGCCGCCGAAGCACATAACTTTCGTCATGTTGTCCAGACAACGCGGACGGCGGGATAGTCTCCGCATGAACGATAGCCCCCCAAAAGAGTTGTGGGATGATCGATCTGTAGTCTGCGTCGGGAAGCACAATCGCTGCGTCGTTACCACCCATTTCAAGCGTCACGCGTTTGACCGTTCCAGCGGCAGCGCGCAACACGTGCTTTCCCGCCTCTGTAGAACCTGTGAAACTGATCTTGGCGATGTCGGGATGATTGGTCATGAGTGCCTGCTAGTGAAGGGGGCGAGCGCGTGACTGATCAGGTGGAAATGGATAGCTACGCCTGGCCCTGGCCGCTCTCAGGAACCCGCGACTTTGAGCGTCTGGCCATCTACGGCCCGCTGGAAGGCGCGTTGATCGGAATCGCCGCTACCGGCCGGGCCATCCGAGCTTCTGTGCCCGGTCGAGTGAGGCTCGCACGACGAGGCGATGGAAAGGAGCGATAAGGCCAAGATAGGCCCGACCCAGCAAACGATTGTAGAAGACAAGCGTAGTGACTATCAGTCGCTGGGGCCGGTCCTCAGATGCGGGCTGCACGAGAACCGACACGCGGAAATCAAGATGCGTGTCGTCCTCGCCCAGAATGATCTCGTCTTTATGCCGTTCGAACACGCGGAAAATACTTAGCCGGTCGTCCTTCGCGACTTTCAGATCAATCGTTCTTTTAAGGCCGAATGGCCATACGGCAATGTCGCGAACTCCCAGCAGCATCGCGATCCACTTGGGTTGCCCTGCAAAGATGTATCGAGCGAGAGACTCTGCGTCGTTGCAAGCAGTCGCTGGCAAGTCCACCGAAAATGCGTCGACAAAATCAGCCTTGCCGTACGACCGGCTCAGCCGTGAGGTCGCCGGCAGGCCGACCTGTTCGGCCTTCTTCGAATTCGTCTGCATGCCCATTCTCCTTGCGTTCAAGTCGCCCGACCGCCTCAGCGCGACCCAAGCGAACGCAGAGAATTAGCGTGACATATTCCTGCTTAAGCCGAAGCCAAACTGACTGTGGCGGTCCGGCAATGGACAATGCCAAGACATTCATCCGGCGGCTGGGCGTCTGCGAACGGACATTCGCGAAAGACCGACGCTCTTCATAGGATGATCGGTGCCAATTTCGTCCGACCGAGAACATTGGACCGGATCACCCCTCGGGAGCAGCCCACCGTTGGACACTAACCTCTGCCAGAGCCTCGAATATAGCCGGCGTGCGTTCCAGGCGGGCGATCGTCCGCGCGCCTTCGAGGGCGGCTACCAATGCGGCTGCGGTAGAGGACGCGCGCGCGGGAGCGAAACCGCACACCCTAAAATGCTCCGCAATAATCTCGGTCGACTCAACAAATCCGCGCGCTACCCGTTTGGTCAGCTCAGCGTCGAGCGCGGGCAGCTCATTCGCCAGATTTTGCATTAGACATCCATACTGGAAATCAGAGGCGACCATTTCGGCCGCGAATGTCCTGAAAATCTGATGAACAAAATTCAGAGCATCACCCGTCGTATTCGCCGAGATGTCCCGTAATACAGCAATTCGATTCGCAACGTAATTATCGATTGCTTCTTCTGCGAGTTGTGCCTTGCCGCGTGGAAAGTGAAAGTAGAACGATCCCTTAGGCGCACCGCTTTCTTCAAGGATCTGGATCAATCCCGTCGCAGTGTAGCCTTGGATGCGAAACAGTCGTTCGGCCGTGGCAATCGCGCGAGCGCGGGCGTCAGTCTTACGTGGCATGCCGAGAACATAGCACGTTTCGCTTGATTATTCTATGGTGATCGACATACTATGGTGATCACCATACAAGGAGCCCGGCGATGCCCCCCGACAGAATCGCAAGCCAAGAAAGTTCATTCAGTGATGCGCAGCCTGCCCAGATTGCGGCAGGAATAACTGAAGACGAAACGTGCGGGTTTCCTCGCTCACCCTATGCAGAGCGTCTTCGTGTCGGGGCTGATCGTCCTCGATTGCCCGGCCGCCGTGCGAATTATTCGTCGCGTGCGTTTTCGCTGAAGCTGAAGACAACGCTTGCACGCGGACGTGGCGTTCCGTCATGAGTCATCCACCTAGCTTCAAGCCATCGGCGTCCCGACGAGCCGTCTTAGCGGTGGGCGCGGTCAGCCTCGTTGCGGCTTTAATTCGACCCGCCCGCGCAAACCTCGTAGGAGGAATTGATTTGACCACATCAACATATGGCGAGGGAACGCTTCCCAAGGGGGTCCGCTCGCGCATGATCCGTGGGGTCAACGGCCTCGATGTCCATATTCTCGAGGCCGGTTACGAAAGCCTCGGCCGGCCACTCGCGCTGCTTCTGCACGGGTTTCCCGATTTGGCTTACGGCTGGCGACACCTCATCCCAATTCTGGCGGACGCCGGCTACCATGTCGTGGCGCCCGACCAGCGGGGTTTTGGCCGCACCACCGGTTGGGTGAACGACTATGACGCCCAGCTAGCGCCCTTCAGCCTTTTGAATATGACGCGTGACGCCCTTGGATTGGTTTTGGCGTTGGGGTATCGGCGTACGGCAATGCTCGTCGGGCACGACCTCGGCTCGCCCGTGGCGGCCTATTGTGCGCTAGCCCGACCTGACGTCTTTCCCTCGGTGGTGCTGATGAGCGCACCGTTCCCCGGTCCGCCGACGCTTCCGTTCAACATTGCGGAAAGCGAGGTATCGTCGGTTCAACCGAACACTGGCAATCAAAAGTTAGCGGCCGCGCTGGCGGCGCTCGACCCGCCAAGAGAGTATTACCAGCAATACCTGAGCACACGGGAGGCGAACCATGACATGTGGCACCCCCCTCAAGGCTTACACGCGTTTCTTCGTGCATTTTTCTACGTCAAGAGCGCCGACTGGCCGGGTAATAAGCCGCATCCGTTGAAGGCGCTAACCGCCGCAGAACTTGCACAAATGCCCACCTATTACGTCATGGATCTCGGCAAGACGATGCCCGAGACCGTCGCTCCATTCCAACCTTCCTCCGCCGAGGTCCTGGCCAGCAAATGGCTCACCGAGCCGGAACTTGGGGTGTACACGGAGGAGTATGGCCGCACGGGGTTTCAAGGCGCCCTGCAGGCTTATCGCGTCTTTTCCGATCCTGACCTGAACGCTGAGTTGCGCCTGTTTTCGGGCAAGACGATCGATGTCCCGTCGCTCTTCATTGGCGGGAAGAGCGATTGGGGCACCTATTCGGCGCCGGGCGCGCTCGATCTTATGAGGACGAAGGCGACGACGAGAATGGGGGGCATCGAGCTGATCGACGGCGCCGGTCACTGGATCCAACAGGAGCAGCCTGTTCGGCTCAGCGAGCTCCTGCTCGCCTTCATCAAGGAGGTGGGCGGGGCGGATCACATCAGCGGGTAGGTCGGGGAATGCCTATCATTGCTCTTGAAAATATCGCCCGGCTTCCAGACCACCGTCCCGTCAGGTCCGTCACGTTTCAGTGAAGCGCTTTGGGTTGGATGGTCCAGGTCTGGCATTAGCTTCCGGCTCCGCTGCCCTCGATCGGGGAGTGACATGCTCCCCGATGTTGAACGACGTCTCGGGGCTAGATGCACTTAACGACCGAAAGACGTTCTACACCGGACACCTACTTCGCTTCGGTCCCGAGGACCGCAGTGGGTCGAACTGAGACGACTAGCCCAGCGAAGCACATACCTTCGCCATGTTGCCCAGGGAGCGACATCGCCCGGATAGTCTTCGCATGAACGATACCTCATGCCACGGCGATTTCTCGCCCCTTACTGCCGGTCAGATTCGTGATCTGTCCGCTGCCCTTCGCGACGTTTTCGGAAGCAACCTTAAGGTCACACCTCATCCTTGAACGGCCAGCGGTTCAGGAACGCCGTGAAGTCCCGCGGTTCGCTCTCAAACGTATCCTCGCAGACTGCCTGCAAGTCAGATTTCCCAAGTCCGCGCGTTTCCCAGCACCGGCCTGAACGAGTGATCCAGAAATAGCTTTGGATTATGTCATTGTCGGGTGCGATGGCAGCGTACGTTCGATCCAGCTTCCACCATCCGCCCGACTTGATTTCGGCGGTGGCACGGGCCTCTTTGCCCGACGCAAGATGGTCTTTGGAAAACTTAACTTGAATCGACGCCAGTTTTTCGCATGACTTGTCTGTTACAAGCAGATCAATACCGCTGTCCTTCGATGGCACCCAAACTCGATGATTCGGGAAAAGTGCTTCGATTTCGCACCCAACCAAATACTCGCCTGCATGGACCGTGAAAATGGGCCTCATCTGAAGACGCCTTGTAGTGTTTTGAGATGTAGGGGGCGTGTGCAAATCGACACTTCGCACGGCAATTGTGCCTCATTCGCCCGAAATGCTCGGGATTGTCGCGGGGCTGTGACTAATGTCGGTAGAGGCGATCGCGGTCGAAGCGCGGGAAGTGGATCAGCAGCTTTTGATATTTAGCGCTGGCGTGAAAACTGGCGTCGCCGTCAAACCCGCGTGACACGTGGTTTCCAATGGTGCCCGTTAGAAAACCACATCCAAAACCCGCATGAATAGTGGGTTTGCTCAAGCCGTTGCAGCTTGGGAAGCTAGGGTATTACCATTATACGACGCCCGCAGAGCGCACAATTTTACTCGGGAACGGGTGGTTTGCGCAAATCGCGTTGCCGCCACCCGTGTCCCTACGGCGCGCTAAACGCTTTTTCAGATCACGAAGTAAGTCAACTGAACGGCGGCGCGCGTCACCACCATCAACAGCACCTGCACGATCACGAACAGCAGAATCGGCGACAGGTCGATTCCGCCGAGTTGCGGCACCACGCGGCGCAGCGGATTCAGGAACGGCGCAGTGAGCTGGTACAGAATCGGCATGGCGGGCGAGCGCGGATTGAGCCACGACAGCAGCGCCATCAGGATTGTCAGCCAGATGATCAGGTTGAGCGCCCATTTGACGAGCGTCAGCACCGCGACGATCAGCAAGGTCGGCAACAGCGTGAGCGGATCGGCGCCGGTGAGCCACACCATCAGCACCACGTAGACGATCGCGGCGATCAGGGCCGCGACGATGCTCGCCCAGTCGAAATTGCGCGTACTCGGCAGGATGCGCCGCAGCGGCAGCACGATCCAATTGGTGGCTTGCAGCACCGCGTTCGTAACAGGGTTGTACGGCGGCATGCGCACGACCTGCAGCCATGCGCGCAGCAGCAGCGCGGCGCCGAACAGCGTAAAAACGGTATTGAGCAGAAAACGGGCGATATCGCCAAACATCTCGTGTCCTTATCCTTCTGAGACGGCCGTCGATCGGCCGCGGGGTGCTGGCGCTGACCAATCGGCGCGCCGGCAGGTTCATTGGGCTTTCATGCGCCGTGTCCGCAGGGCGGCGTGTCCCAAGTGGCGCGGTGAAGCGATTGCGTGGTGTTCGGTGTTCAGTGTTCAGTGTTCAGGCAAACCAGACCGTCGAGCCGTGAATTACCGCGAAATCTTGATCTCGCTGATCAGAATCGTGCCGTTGCCGCCGTTGGTGTAATTGGGGAGGTCGGCGACCAACTGTTCCGAAGCCGGCTTGAAGACCTTGTAGAAGTCGTCCAGGCTGTCGAACAGGAAATGTCCTGCCGCGACATACGGCGGGGGCGTACCCGGCCCGGCGTTGATGCCGACGTCGACCGACCAACCCTTGAGCGACGGCCCAAACAGCCTGGCCGCAAGCGGCATGTGCGTGACGCAGTAATAGTCCACGTCGAAGTGGCCGTTTTCCCGGTATGGATAGAGGATGCTGACCTTGATCATTGTGCGTTCTCGTCTGTTGGTCCCGATGCGCGGCGCTGGCGGATTGCGCGCGGCGCCGGTCGTCACATTATCACGGCTTACTTGACGCTTGCACCTGCTGCAGCCTGATTCAGCGAACGGCTGAGAGATTCTTCGACGGCCTCGGCGATCACGTCGATCGCGGCAGGCGGCGTGGCGCGCCGCTCGGCCAGTCCCACGGCGCGCCGCGACAGCAAACCGTACAACGCGGCATGATCGCCGCCCAGACCTTCCAGCAGCGCCAACTGCTTTTCCACGACGCTGGTGTCGCCGCGCGACACCGGACCCGCCAGCGCGTTGGGCAGGCCCTTGTCGCGAGCGGTTTCGATGGTGCCGGCCAGCATCGGCAACAGGGCGCGCAGCGCGTCGTCTTCTGCAAAGCCCAGCGTGCGCCACAGCGCCACACATTCGGCGAGGCTGCACAGCGCGAAACTGGCCGCGTAGTGCGCGGCGGCGTGATATAGCATGCGCCCGCCCGCCGGGATCGATAGCGGATGGCAGCGCAACGCGACGGCCAGCGCCGTCAGCGCTTCCTTGAGCGCGCCGTCGGCCTCGATCGTGACCGAGCAGCCGGCGATGCGTTCGAGGTCGGCGAGATCGCCGCTAAACAGGTACAGTGGATGAAATCCGCCGATCGCCGCGCCCTGGTCGCGCGCCGGCGTCAGCAATTCGACCGGCGAAGCGCCGCTGCAATGCACGAGTGCTTTGGCGGGCGAGGCGAAACGCAATGTGTGTGCTGTCGTACCGATACTGTCATCGGGAACGGCTAAAAAGATGATATCGGCGGCGTCGACGGCCTGTTGCGGATCGTCGAATGCCGCGCAATGCTGGATTTGACTGGCGAGCCGGTTGGCCGAGGCTGCCGTGCGGCTCGCCACCGCCGTGACCGGATAGCCGGCGCGAGAGAAGCCGTGCGCGAGACATCGCGCGAGCCGGCCCGCACCGATGAAACCGAGACGCGGCAGAGAGGGCTGGGACATCATGGTTGCCTGCTCCTGACGGGACATGCGAAACGGGAAAGCTGAAGTATCGCGCATCTGCCCGCCCGCGGCGCGGCCCGGCGACCGCTTTCCTCAGATCAGTTTGCGTGCGATATGGCGCGCCCGGCCGGTCATCCGGCGGTGCGCGCCCCGCAGGCTCAAAAACTGCTCACAATTTCCTGATGATCCGGTTTGGCCGTTGCAGTTCTGGGTTTTTCGTCTCGCAGTCAGATTCGGGAGGTAATGATGAATATTTTTTCTTACCGAAAGCACTTGCGGTTCTTGACGCATTCGCAGCGCCGTCGCTGGTGGGATCAGAAGAAGCGCTTGACGCCTCGCGTGCGCATTAGCGGCGCATACGTCCCACCCAACGTCTCCAGAGAATTCGCCTATGTGAAAGTAGGCTGAAAGCTTCGCCCGCTCGAAGGTAAGAAATGCCCGGTGCGCTTGCGCCGGGCATTTTTTTATGTGGGCCGTCAGGATTGAAGCTAATTTGTAATCAAAGATTACTGACAAGTCAGTGCATTGCGCGCCGAGACCCGTAAGGCTGCCCTGTTTCTCCCCGTTGGACCCGCCTGACTCCTTGGTTTTCAGCCCTCTACGCCGCCAGATTGCGCCGCGTCATACGAACGCCGTTTGCGACCCATTGCCACCGATTGCAATTTGCAACAAATGTGAACAGATACTCGCTGACTTTTTCGATACATTGATTTTGTAGCATGCAAAGCATGCAAGTCGGCGACCTCAGTGGGCCGCGCCAGGAGAATAGAAGTGAAAAAGATCATTCCGTTTGTCGTTGCCGCAGCACTTGGTATGGGGCTCGCCACTGCTGCTCAGGCGCATGTTTCTGTCGGTATCGGTATCGGCATTCCAATCGCGCCGGCTTATCCGGTTTATGCCGCGCCGCCGCCGGTCTATTACGCGCCGCCGCCTCCGCCGGTGGTTTACGCTCCGCCGGTCTATTACGCGCCGCCGCCTGTGGTCGTGGGTGGTTATTACGGCTATGGCGGTCCTTACTACCACCGTGGCTATTACGGCCGCGGTTATTACGGGCATGGTTACTATCGTCGCTAATCACATGCAGCACAGTGGTTCGTGCTCCAACAGCTCCTGTAACGTAGCCTGTTGATTGTTCGTGAGTTGCTGACGGCGTAACGCCGGCTTGATCGCCGAGTTACGCCGTTTGTGTTTTGCCACGCCGCTTCAGTCCTGCTGGCTGAAGGCCGTCGCAGCAGTAACATTCCAAAGCGTTGTCGAAGCTGGGAGAATGGCTGTTTAGCCACCGCTCTGGAGAGTTTCGCCGATGCAAGCGCTTCCAACACCCACTTTCGACGACGTACTCGACGCCGCTGCGCGTCTCGAAGGGGTCGCACACCGCACCCCCGTTCTGACGTCGAGCACTTTCAATGAGCGCACGGGCGCGTCGGTGTTCTTCAAGTGTGAAAATTTTCAGCGCATGGGCGCGTTCAAGTTTCGCGGCGCCTACAACGCGATTTCGCATTTCGATGCAGAGCAGCGCGCAGCAGGTGTGCTGACGTATTCGTCGGGCAATCATGCGCAGGCGATTGCCTTGTCGGCGCGCCTCGCTGGCATCCGCGCGACGATCATCATGCCGCATGACGCGCCCGCCGCCAAAGTCGCCGCGACCAAGGGCTACGGCGGTGAAGTGATCAGTTACGACCGCTACACGGAGAGTCGCGAAGAGATCGGCCGGCGGCTCGCCGAAGAGCGCGGCATGACGCTGATTCCGCCGTACGACCATTCGCACGTGATCGCGGGGCAGGGCACAGCGGTCAAGGAACTGATCGAAGAAACCGGACCGCTCGACATGCTGTTCGTTTGCCTCGGCGGTGGCGGGCTGATTGGCGGCAGCGCGTTGTCGGCGGCGGCGTTGAGCCCGGCGTGCACGGTGATCGGTATCGAGCCCGAAGCAGGCAACGACGGCCAGCAGTCGCTCGCGCGCGGCGAGATCGTGCATATCGATGCGCCGCGCACGATCGCAGACGGCGCCGCCTCCACCCACCTCGGCGACTACACGTTCGCGATCATCCGGAAGCTGGTCGCGCGAATCGAAACGGTCAGCGACGAACAGTTGGTCGAGACGATGCGCTTTTTCGCGCAGCGCATGAAGATCGTGGTCGAGCCGACGGGCTGCCTGGCCGCGGCAGCAGTGCTCAACGGCATCGTGCCGGTGAAGGGCAAGCGGGTGGGCGTGGTGGTGAGCGGCGGCAACGTCGATCTGGCGAAGCTGGCGCAGTATCTCGCTTGATAGGCGGCTGATAGGCGCGTGATATGCGCTGATGCGTATCATGCCGCGGCTTTGGAATGCTCTGGAGCAACGGAAGACGGCTCGCCGATGCGAGCCGTTTTCTTAGCTTGCCGCGTGCGCGGTTTGCACGATCAGATCGCGATACCCGTTGACGATCACGCTATACGAGAAGTAGGCGAACAATAGTGCCGACAACACGTGACAGGCGCGCAGCAGGCCGGTGCCGGCGCGTTTGCGTCCGTGGCTGCCGAGTCCGCAGATAAAGATCGTCCAGCACAGGCCGCCGAGAAAAAAGCCGCCGAGGAACACCGGCGCAGTGGTCACGCTGGTCGCACCGGCTTTCGCGATCAGCGCGCCGCCGACTGCCGCGAACCACAGAATCGCCGACGGCGACGATACCGCCAGCAACACGCCGCGCAGAAACCCGCGCCACGCGGACAGATGTGGCGCATTCGCATCTGCATCCGCCTCGCCCGCAACCGGCGGCGCCGATGCCTGGAACATGGCTTCGCGCGCCATCTTCCAGGTGAGGAAGAGCAGAATCGCGGCGCCGCCGATCCACACAACCCAGCGTACCGACTCGAACTGCAACAGCGCCGCCATGCCCGCGAGCGCGAGCGCCGCGTAGATCAGATCGCCGACACAGGAACCGAGACCCAGCCAGAAGCCCGGTTTGAATCCATGCGACAGCGTTAGCGAAATCATCGCGACGTTGACGAGACCGATATCCAGACACAACGACAACGACAGAAAAAAACCGTCCGACATCATTGAAAAGGCGTGCATTCGCGCAACTGCTCCATCAGTTCTTGTTATTCAGATTTGTTTTGCAGGTTCGCTTTACAGGCCCAGCTCGTTCCAAAGCGTGTCGATGCGTTGTTTGACCGCGTCGTCCATCGCGATCGGGCGGCCCCATTCGCGATCGGTTTCGCCGGGCCATTTGTTGGTGGCGTCGAGTCCCATCTTCGAACCGAGACCCGCCACCGGCGATGCGAAATCCAGATAGTCGATCGGCGTGCGATCGACCAGCACGGTGTCGCGCGCCGGATCGATACGCGTGGTGATTGCCCAGATCACTTCCTTCCAGTCGCGAATATTCACGTCCTCGTCGACCACGACGATGAACTTCGTGTACATGAATTGCCGCAGGAAGCTCCACACGCCGAACATCACCCGTTTGGCGTGGCCGGGGTAGCTCTTTTTCATCTGCACGATCGCCATCCGGTAGCTGCATCCTTCGGGCGGCAGATAGAAATCGGTGATTTCGGTGAACTGCTTCTGCAACAGCGGCACGAACACTTCGTTGAGCGCGACGCCGAGCACGGCGGGTTCGTCGGGCGGCTTGCCGGTATAGGTGGAGTGATAGATCGCGTCGCGCCGCATCGTAATGCGCTCGACCGTGAAGACGGGGAACCACTCCTGTTCGTTGTAGTAGCCAGTGTGGTCGCCGTATGGGCCTTCCAGCGCATGCTCATAGGCGGCCGAGGCGCCCTTGGCCGGACGCGGCGGCGCGCCGGCCGGGGCTGGCGAGGGCGCACCTTCCTGCGGATAGATGAAGCCTTCGAGCACGATCTCGGCGCGCGCCGGCACCTGCAAGGTATCGACGCCCGGCGTGATGCATTTGGCGAGCTCGGTGCGCCCGCCGCGCAGCAGCCCGGCGAACTGATATTCGGAGAGCGTGTCGGGCACCGGTGTGACCGCCCCGAGGATGGTCGCCGGATCGGCTCCGAGCACGACTGCGACCGGGTAAGGTTTGCCCGGATTCTGTAGCGCGAACTCGCGGAAATCGAGCGCGCCGCCCCGATGGGCGAGCCACCGCATGATCAGTTTGTTACGCCCGATCAGTTGCTGGCGGTAGATGCCCAGATTTTGGCGGCTCTTATTCGGGCCCTTTGTGACCGTCAGGCCCCACGTGATCAGCGGTCCTGCATCGCCCGGCCAGCAGGTCTGAATCGGCAGTTTCGCGAGGTCGACGTCGTTGCCTTCCCAGACGATTTCCTGGCAGGGCGGCGCACTCACTGTTTTCGGCGCCATGTCCCAAACGGCCTTTGCGAGCGAGAACAGTTTGCCGGCATCCTTGATCCCTTTGGGCGGCTCCGGTTCCTTCAGCGCCGACAGCAGACGGCCGACGTCGCGCAGCGACTCCAGCGCGGCGCCATCCCCTTCACCGGCTTGCGCGTCGATACCCATGCCGAGCGCGACGCGGCGCGGTGTGCCGAACAGGTTGCCGAGGACCGGGAACGCATGCTCCTGCTTGCTCTCAAACAACAAGGCCGGACCGCCGGCGCGTAGCACGCGATCGCACAGTTCGGTCATTTCCAGGATTGGCGAGACGTTTTGCGGGATACGGCGCAGTTCACCGATCGCCTCGAGACGGCCGACGAAGTCGCGCAGGTCTTTGTATTTCATCTGGTCCGGTTCAGTGCCGCGCGAGCGGCTGGAGTGAAGAGCGAGCGCGGCAGGGCTTTGCGGCGCCAAAACGGTTGTCGATTTTACCTGTGTTGACCGACGCACGTAGATCGACCAAATGGTCTAACTGGCAGGGAGGAATCGAGATAGCTGAAGAGCCGCGCACCGCGCGGTTTTCCACGCGATGAACACTGTTCATTATTACAATTAGTTATACTTTTGCCTATCCATAGTGTTGACGATCTATAAAACCCTGCATAGAATCCGTCCACATTGGTTGCAGGGCGTGAACCTTTTTACCACCGCCCCTAGTCCCTTCAGACGCAACGCGTCACCGTTTACCGCTCCCCCTGCACGGTATTTGACGGCCTTAATGAAGTCCTCGCCAGCGTCAACTGACGCTGGTTTTTCGCGTGGGAGCCTCCGCCTGCATGTTTTCCTGGCATGCCGCCGGCCTCTTTGCAAGATGGCTCCCCACAAACGGTATTTGCCGTTTTCCCGACGTCGCTGCTGCCCTAACCAGACAGAGCGCGCGATGTCTTGACTCTGCGAATGTGCGGTACCGCCTGTTGCAGCGGCGGAGTTCGCGGATCATGCAACATGGGAGATCTGAATGAACGCCTGGTTATCGTGGCGTCCCGATGAGCGCATCGCGCAAGTTGTGCGCGGTGCGTTGCGTCATGGGACGCGAATGAGTCATCACCTGTTCAGCATCGTCGGCGGTTTCGCCGTCGTGCTGGCACTCGCGCTGTGGCTGATGCCGGCTTGGCGCGGCACACTCGCCGCCAAGTTGATGCCGGTCATTTCGGCCGCTGTGCAAGCCGGTCCTGCCCGTCTGCTGCAGGGCAATCCGCTGCCGGCTTTCGGACCGCCCAACCGCGCGTCCTCCGACGACTCGCTGTCCGCGAATTCGACCAGCAACGAAGCCGCTAGCGGCTCGAACAACGGCAACAATGGCGTCGCCGTCAGCAATACCAGCTTCGACGGCGCTTTCGACGGCAGCGGCACGGCCGGTATGGGTGTGGCTGCACTGAACGGGCTCGACCCGCGCACCATGCAGAGCGTCAGCGCGCTGGCGCGGCTGATTCCGCAGCAGCGCGTCTCGGCCGACGCACGCGACGATCGCGTGCTGATATCGAGCCGTGAGCAGAATCTGGTTTCGTCGTACCTCGCGCGGCGTTATCGCGTCGCTCAGGAGCCGGTCAGCGAACTCGTGAAAGCGGCGTTCGACACTGGCCGCGAAGTCGGTCTCGATCCGCTCCTGCTGCTGTCCGTGATGGCGATCGAATCGGGCTTCAACCCGTATGCCGAGAGCGGCGTAGGCGCGCAGGGCCTGATGCAGGTGATGTCCAAGGTGCATTCGGACAAATTCCAGTATTTCGGCGGCCAGAGCGCGGCGCTGGAGCCGCTCGCGAACATCAAGGTGGGCGCGCTGGTGCTGAAGGATTGCATCGCACGCGGCGGTTCGCTGCCGGGCGGTTTGCGTCTGTACGTTGGCTCGACCTCGCAGGACGACGGCGGCTACGGCGCCAAGGTCATGGCCGAGCGTGGCCGTCTGCGCGATGTGGCGCGTGGCCGCAAGGTGCCGATCAACGCGCCGCAGGCGCCGGCTCTGACCGCATCGACCACGGCGACGGCTGCGGCGGGTAACGGCAAGCGCGTGCAGGTAACCCTCGATAACAGCCATGCGCTGAGCGCGGCAACGCCGGTGAAGGCGCCGGCTTCCGAGCAGGACGACGCCAGCTCCAATGCTCCGAAGCATGTGGCGTCGGCGTCGGAGTTAGGCGCTTGAGGTTGTTGACCCGATTGGCGTGACGCGAGAGCGGCTGCAATAAAAAAGGACACCCCCGGGCGTAATGCCGTTCAGTTAAGCGACTGAACGGCATTTTTGCGTTCGGTCAATGCCGCCCGAACAGCTTCGCCAACCGCTCGACCGCCTCTTCCAGCTTCGGATAGGCGGTGGCATACGAGAGCCGGATGTACTCCTTCGGCGCATGCGTGCCGAAGTCCATGCCCGGCACCAGTACCACGCCCGCATCGTGCAGCATGGCCTTGGTCAGCGCGGCGCTGTCGCCGGCGGCAGTGTGCGCGACAGTCCTGCAATCGGCATACACGTAGAACGCGCCGTCAGGCATGACCGGCACCGAGAAGCCCAGCGATTCCAGCGCCGGCGCAATGAAGTCGCGGCGGCGTTTGAATTCGAGGCGGCGCGCTTCATAGATCGCGATCGTTTGCGGTTCGAAACAGGCGAGCGCCGCGTGCTGCGCAAGCGCTGACGCGCAGATGAACAGATTCTGCGCGAGCTTTTCGAATGCGCCGACCATCGCCGGCGGCACCACCAGCCAGCCCAAACGCCAGCCGGTCATGTTGAAGTACTTCGAGAAGCTGTTGACGGTGATGACGTCGTCGCCGAAGGACAGCGCCGAGACGGGTTTCGCGTCGTAGCTCAGGCCCTGGTAGATTTCATCGACGATCGTAAAGCCGCCGCGTGCGCGTACGGCCTTGACGATGCGCTCGAGTTCGGCCGGTTCGATCGAGGTGCCTGTGGGGTTCGACGGCGACGCCAGCAGCACGCCTCGGGTGCGCTCGTTCCACAGACGCCCGACATCGGCTGCGGTCAGCTGGAAACGTTCGGCCGGGCCGCTCGGCACCATCACCGGCTTACCTTCGGCGGCGATCACGAAATGCCGGTTGCACGGATAGCACGGGTCGGGCATCAGCACTTCGTCGTCGCGATCGACCAGCGCCGCGCATGCCAGCAGCAACGCAGCTGACGCCCCCGCCGTGACGACGATCCGCGCCGGATCGACGCTGACGCCGTAGACTTCGGCGTAATGCGCCGAAATCGCTTCGCGCAGCGCGTGGATGCCGAGGGCATTGGTGTATTGCGTGACGCCGCGGCGCAGTGCGCTGGCGGCTGCCTCGATGACCGGCTCGGGCGCGGTGAAATCGGGTTCGCCGATTCCCATGTGAATGATGTCGCGCCCATCGCGCTCGAGCAGCGCGGCTTCCTTGGCCAGTTCCATCACGTAGAAAGGCTGGATGGCGTCGACGCGGGCAGCGAGCCGCACCAAGGGTTCGGTCACGGAATTCATACGATCAAATCCAGTTCAGAGGCAAAAGCGGGACGGCGCGCGGCGCATGCATTCAGGCACGCAGCGGCGTCCTTGCGAGCAGCCGGTGTTCGGCGCTTTGGCCTTCAACCCGGCGTTCGGGCAGCCAGCTGCGCGCTCCGGCGTTGCCGACGAGGCGCATGGTTCATGCGCCTCACGCTCAACGCTTGCGGGCCGCCTGCGTTTCGGCGACGCGCAGTTGCGCCGACAGCTTGTCCAGCACGCCATTTACGTACTTATAGCCGTCCGCGCCGCCAAACGTCTTGGCGAGCTCGACCGCTTCGTTGATGACCACGCGATAGGGGATGTCGACGTGATTCTTCAACTCGAACGCGGCGACCAGCAGCACCGCGCGTTCGACCGGCGAAAGCTGGTCGATCGGGCGGTCGAGGCACGGCGCGATATCGGCGGACAATGCCTCCGAATCGCGGATCACGCCGTGCAGGATGGCGTCCAGATGTTCGTGGTCGGCCTTGTCGAAACCTTGCGCGCCGCGCAGTTGCGCGTCGATTTCACCGCCGGGCGAGCCCGACAGCAGCCACTGGTAAAGCCCCTGCGTGGCCAGTTCGCGGGACCGTCGGCGTGCGCTCTTCATGCCTCTTCCTCTTCTTCGTCTTCTGCCTCGTCGTCGCCGCCGAGTTGTTCGAGCGCGACGGCGAGATTCGCCATTTCGACAGCCACGCGCGCGGCGTCACGGCCTTTCTCCGTCATACGCGCGACGGCTTGCTCGTCAGTTTCGGTGGTCAGCACGGCGTTCGCGACCGGGATGCCGAAGTCGAGGCCGATACGCGTGATGCCCGCGCCGCTTTCATTCGACACCAGTTCGAAGTGGTACGTCTCGCCGCGAATCACCGCGCCCAGCGCGATCAGCGCGTCGAATTGCGCGCTTTCGGCGAGCTTTTGCAGCGCCAACGGGAGTTCCAGCGCGCCCGGCACGGTGACCAGCAGCACGTCTTCGCCGGTGACGCCGAGGCGTTCGAGTTCTTCGATGCAAGAATCGGCGAGGCCGTTGCAAACGGGTTCGTTAAAACGCGCCTGGACGATGCCGATGCGCAGTCCGTCACCGTCGAGATTCGGTTGGTATTGTCCGATTTCCATGTGAAGTCCGTAGTGTTTTGAGTAAGCGCTGAGCGCGTGATTGGTCGGATCAGCCTTGATGCGTTACCTGTGCGGCGCTACCCGGCATCGGCACGAAGCCGGTGACTTCGAGACCGTAACCTGACATGCTGCCCAGCTTGCGCGGGTTCGACAGCACCTGCATCTTGCCGACACCGAGTTCGCGCAGAATCTGCGCGCCGATACCGTAAGTCTTGAAGTCGACCGGCCGGCGCTTGAGCGCCTCGGCTTTTTCTTTCGAGTCGAAGGCTTTGAAAACGTCGATCAGATGGTCCTTCGAATCGCCGCAGTTCAGCAGCACGATCACGCCGAGGTCGCGCCGGGCGATTTCCTTCATTGCCGCATCCAGCGTCCACGAGTGGGTGGATTCGCTGACTTCGAGCAGATCCAGCACCGACAGCGGTTCGTGCACGCGCACCGGCGTGTCCTGTTCAGGCTTCGGCGTGCCGCGCACCAGTGCGATATGCGGCTGGCCGCTCGGCTGGTCGAGGTACATCACCGCGCGAAACGCGCCGTGCGCGGTTTGCATGGTGCGCTCGCAAATGCGCTCGACGATCGATTCGGTGCGGCTACGGTAGTGGATCAGATCCGCGATGGTGCCGATTTTCAGGCCGTGCTCTTTGGCGAATTCCAACAGGTCCGGCAGGCGCGCCATCGTGCCGTCGTCCTTGATGACTTCGCAGATCACCGCGGCCGGCGTGAGGCCCGCCAGCGCGGTGAGGTCGCAGCCGGCCTCGGTGTGGCCGGCGCGCACCAGCACGCCGCCGGGTTGCGCCATGATCGGGAACACGTGGCCCGGCTGCACGATATGTTCGGCTTTCGCGTCCGGCGCAACCGCCGTGGCGATCGTGCGGGCGCGGTCTGCCGCTGAGATGCCGGTGGTCACGCCTTCGGCTGCTTCGATGCTGACGGTGAACGCCGTGCCGTACTGAGTGCCGTTGCGGTAGGTCATCAGCGGCAGGTTCAGCAGCTTGCAGCGCTCCTGCGTGAGCGTGAGGCAGATCAAGCCGCGACCGTAGCGGGCCATGAAATTGATCGCTTCCGGTGTGACGAATTCGGCGGCGATCACGAGGTCGCCCTCGTTTTCGCGATCTTCTTCGTCGACGAGGATCACCATCCGGCCTGCTTTCAGTTCGGCAATGATCTCTGGAGTGGAGGCGAGCGTCATGTTGGCGAGATTTTCGGGAAAGCGCGTATTTTACGCCACGCGCGCTCTCAAGTCGCCTGCGACGGATGGCATAGGCCGTTTGGCCGACTGGCGGCGGCTCGCAGCCGCCTGTATGCTCGATAAAACGATGGGCGCATGAGCGGGGTGGGCGGCAGGGCGCCGCTTAGCCCCCGCGCGGCAGGGGTTACCCCGGAATCATTTCGGCGCGTTCAGCATGCGCTCCACATACCGCGCGATTACGTTGAGTCTGGCCGGGTGTCGTGGCAGTGTCGCAGAAGGCCATGTTTCTGTCCCCCCTTGCCGACAACGGCTATCGGCTGAAGTTTGATCCCGCGGACGCGGTCAGGACCATGGAAATGGTTGCTGCTGGCGCGCTCGAAGAAGCTGCGCTAGCGGAGTGGTTCCGGCAGCGGATCGCCGACTAAGGCTACGACGATTAAACCCAAAACTCGGCCTGGTTCAACGAGTTACGAGCGTCCTGTCGGTGACGCCGCCGATAGCATTCGTTCGACGTAGCGCGCAATTGTATTGAGTTCGGCCGGAGACGCTTGTCCCGCAAGGCGTGCGATTCGGCAGTGTGCGCGTATACCGTCAGAGATACCGTCATGTCACGCGGACTGTAGCGAGACGTCGATAGACGATGACGTATCTACTTCTGTTCGCCTGATACGGCAGGCACGAGTAGTCGACGTGCGTCCTTGAGCAACAGAAGCAATTGCTGTTCTTGCGCCGGTGAAGCTTCAAACCCGAAACGCAAATAGAAGCGTGCTGCATCCTCATCGATCGGGTGTGTCAGCAATGCACGAACGCCAGCTTGTTCGGCGATAGCCACGGTACGCCGGATTGCATCTTGCAGCATGCCAATCCCGACTCCACGCCCATGGTCCTGCATTGCTACCGCCAGCCGAGCCAGAATGACAACAGGGATTGGATAGGCTCCCATCCCTTTGCGTACCCGATCGGGCGCCTCAAAAGTATCGATCTGCCCTACAGCTAGGCTGTAGTATCCAACTAGGCGCTGATCTTCGGTAACGACGTAGGTCTTGGCCGAACCGCTGGCTTGAGCCTGCCGCGCATGGCGCAGCAGCCAGTCATTCAGGCCGGGCTTGCCGCAATCGAAGCCTTCCAACACATGGCTGCCGTCTAACGCTTGCAGTGGGGACAGCGGCATCAGCTCTCCCAAGGTGCCGTTCGGGAGAACAACTCCTTTAAGCCCGCATTGTCTTGGGTCGGGCGATCGAGCATGTCAAGCAGCGCTTTCGATTGGCTTTCGGTCACAAGGAACAAACGCTGGTCAAGCAGGGTTCGTTCGGCAACCTGACAGGCGCTGTCGAGAATGAAATCGGTCATTGATTTGTGCGCGATCTCGGCTGCGCGGCGCAGCACCGCTTCCTGCTGCGGCGTGGCTCGCAAACCCAGACGGGCGGAACGGGTAGAGGTGCTCATGAGAGATTCTCCTTCAGATGTACGTCATGTTAGCACAATAGGCGTACATTCTGGCTGATACAAGATCCGTCCCTTTTTTCATGCTATACCTTTACTGTACTCAAAAGCTGCTCAAGCGTCTGAAACCCAAAGTGATCGAGGTCGGAGGCAGCACCACGAAGCTTGGCAACTGGTATGCAACCGTTTTGCCATGGAAGCCGCAGATTGCGATGCTTGTGAATGAACGAACGCTACTGCCGGTGCTGATGCCTTTGGCTCCGGCGGCTAACCTGGCGGCCAGGTTCCCTGGGGCTCTGGTAGATATACTCGCCGCCCACGGCGTACCGCGCCCATTTATCGACTCGGAAGTGTCTCAAATGCAGGTCGTCAAATACGCGAGGACGCAAAATCGCAGTGTTGTCGGCATCATGACGCAGTTCGCATATCTCGCCGAAGCACACCGTGCCTACGACAAACCGAACGAACTCATCGCGCTGTCGCTAAAACTGGCGCGCACACCATGTAGCCCGCTTTACAAGGGGCCGGTGTCTCCAGAGGGGGCATTGAAAGAGCTGACGAGCGATGGGGGAGCGGTCGCCTGATTGCGAGCCGGCGAGGTCGGCGATAATGCCGGTCATCTGCTTTGTACCTGCCAGACCAAATTTGCCAATCGACATGTTGAACGAAGTGCTCTCGCGCCTCACCATGGACCAGCTGAAATCGCTAATGCGCTGGTTGCCCGATACGACGCCGGCCGGAAAGAAAGATCAACTGGTCGGACAGATCCTGAAGAGTCTCGACGGCGATGGGCTGCGCATGCTTTGGGACCGTCTGGACGATACGCAACGTATGGCGGTTACGGAGGCCGCGTACACCGCGCATGGGGTTTTTCATCGGAAGCGGTTTCGAGCGAAATACGGGAGATTGCCGGATTTCACTGTCAATGAAGGCGGCCGGCGCTACTCCTCCCGTGGGCAACCGACGGCGCTGGGGCTCTTCTTGCACTACGAGGACGGTTACTACCGCTTGCCATGCGAACTGGGTGAACGGCTGCGCAGCTTCATGCCTGAACCTTCGCCCGTCCGGTTGAGTCCAGTCGAGGCGCTGCCTGAAAAGATCGGCGAAAAACAGGTGACTGTGAGGCGCACAGAGCGCGACGCATTGCGGGATCTTCCGGTTCTGCTCCGGTTGACGGACCAGGGGAAGCTCCAGGCGAGCGAAAAAACGTCGTTGCCCGGAAGCGCTACGTTGCGCTTGCTGACGGAGCACCTCGCCAACGGGGATTTCTATTGGCCGGCAGGCGGTAACCCCAATCCGGAGATCGGTCCGCTCAAGGCCTTTTCCTGGCCGATGCTGCTTCAGGCAGCAGGGCTGGTCCAGCGAAACGGCAGCAAACTGGCTTTGACATTCGCGGGTCGGAAAGCGTTGGCGTCCGCGCCAGCCGTTGTGTTGAGTGCGATCTGGAGCAAATGGCTGAAGACCAATTCGTTCGACGAATTCAGCCGCATCGATGTCATCAAGGGGCAGAAATCCAAAGGGCGGGCAATGACTGCGGTAGCGCCGCGTCGGGCTGTGATCAATGAAGTGCTGCGAGACTGCCCGATCGGAGCCTGGGTCGGCGTTGACGACCTTTCGCGGTTCATGGAGGCAACTGGGCGCACGTTTGAAGTAACGAATGATCCGTGGAGCCTTTATATCTGCGAACCGCAATATGGCAATCTGGGTCACGACGGCTATCACGATTGGTCGATTCTGCAGTTTCGATATCTTCTCTGCGTTCTGTTCGAGTACGCAGCGGCCCTTGGTGTGGTCGATGTCGCTTACATCGAGCCCGCTGGCGTACGTGACGACTATTGCGGAATGTGGGGAACCGACGACCTGGAATACCTGAGCCGCTACGACGGGTTGATGTATTTCCGCATTACCCCGCTCGGTGCATATTGCCTCGGATTGAACGAAGAGTACCTGCCTCCACCGGTTGTGCCGAGTGTCAAGCTTGCCGTTTTGCCGAGTTTGCAGGTGAATGTCACCGACGGACGGCTGTCGATGGACGAAACGCTGACGCTGGCTACCTGGGCAGAGGAACTGACGGGAAACAGGTGGCGCCTGGACCATCAAAAGGCGGTTGGTGCCATCGAGAAAGGGCTCGATATTGAGGAGCTTCGGGCGTTTCTCGTGACACGGGAAGATCAGCCGTTGCCTGAAACTGTGGAGTCGTTCATCAAGGCTGCCGGGCAGCAGGGGAAGGCGCTGAAAGTCCTGGGAACCGCGCTACTGATTGATTGTGAGAACGAGAAGATCGCTTCAATGGTGGCGGACGCGAAGGAAACAGCTGGTCTTTGTCTGCGTGCGGGCGAGCGACAACTGGTGGTCAGGCTTGAACACGAAGAAAAATTTCGGAGCCTTGTCCGCAAGCTCGGATTCGGCGTGACAGTCTGATATCCGGCGCGCCGAGTCAAAGAACCCGGAGGTTCCAAAGTCGCCCGACGGACGACTTGTCACGCAGCGACAAAAACAGTTGTGCAGCGAGGGCGGCCGCAGCTGTTAGCTGCGCGCTATGGGAGACGTCGTCGACAGCATCCTTTCGACATACCGCGCAATCAGATCGATCTCCAGATTCACCTGCGAACCTTCGTGCAGATGCTTCAGCGAGGTCACCTGAACCGTGTGAGGAATCAGGTTGATCGAAAACTCGCAGCCGTCGTCGCGATCTTTAACCGAGTTGACGGTCAGGCTCACGCCGTTGACAGTGATAGAACCTTTGTACGCCAGATAGCGGCCGATCTCGCGCGGCGCCACAACGCGTAGCTCATGCGACTCGCCGACCGGCGCGAAATGCGTGACCGTGCCGAGGCCGTCCACGTGTCCTGACACGATATGGCCGCCGAGCCGGTCATGCGCGCGCAGCGCCTTCTCGAGATTGACTTCGCCCGGCTCGCCCAAGCCGACGGTGCAGTTCAGGCTTTCGCGCGACACATCGACTTCGAATGAATGCGCGGTTTTCGCCACCACCGTCATGCAGGCGCCCTGAATGGTGATGCTGTCGCCGAGTTGCACGTCTTCGAGATCGAGGCCGCCTGCTTCCACGTTCAGGCGTACGCCCGCGTCGCCGTCCGTTGTGCCGTCGTGAGCGAGGGGTTTGACCGATTCGATGCGGCCCACTGCCGCGACGATTCCTGTAAACATCGTGTTGGTTCCTTGATCAATTCGAAGTAGGTTGGGGCGCCGGCGCAGCCTGCGCGTGCGGCACGAAGCGCGCGAGAATCCGCAGATCGTCGCCGATCCGGTCGACCGCGTGGAAGTTCAGTTGCACGCGGCCTTCCAGCGTGTCAGGCGCGCTCAGATTGAACATGCTCATCGAGTCCGCGCCGAGCAGACTCGGGGCGAGATAAACCAGCAGTTCGTCGACGCAGCCTTCGCGCAACAGCGAGCCGTTCAGTTTGTAGCCCGCCTCGACGTGCAGTTCGTTGACGCTGCGCTCGCCAAGCACTTTCAGCATGGCGGGCAGATCGACCTTGCCGGCCGCGTTCGCCAGTTGCACGATCTCCGCGCCGCGATCGCGCAGCGCGCTGGCGCGCTCGGCATGACGCTGATCGAGATTGCCGCAGAAGATCAAGGTCGGCGCGCCGGCCAGAATCTGCGCTTCAGGCGGCACGTCGAGCTGGCTGTCGATCAGCACGCGTTGCGGCTGGCGCGGCGTGTCGACGGCGCGCACGGTCATGCGCGGATCGTCTTCCCTGACGGTGCCGATGCCGGTCAGAATCGCCGATGCGCGGGCACGCCACGCGTGGCCGTCGGCGCGCGCCGCCTCGCCGGTGATCCATTGACTGGCGCCCGACGGCAAGCCGGTGCGGCCGTCCAGCGACGCCGCCACTTTCATGCGCACCCACGGGCGCCCGCGCGTCATGCGCGACACGAAACCGATGTTCAGTTCGTGCGCTTCGTTGGCGAGCAGCCCGCAACGCACTTCGATGCCGGCGTCGCGCAGCATCTTGAGGCCGCGCCCGGAGACTTGCGGATTGGGGTCTTCCATCGCCGCGACCACACGCTCGACCTGCGCCTCGATCAACGCATTCGCGCACGGCGGCGTGCGGCCGAAGTGGCTGCACGGCTCGAGCGTCACGTAGGCCGTCGCGCCGCGCAGATCGTGGCCGCGCGAACGCGCGTCCTTCAACGCGCGGACTTCGGCGTGGTCCTGGCCGGCCGGTTGCGTGAAGCCTTCGCCGATCACCTCGCCGTTCTTGACCAGCACGCAACCGACGCGCGGATTCGGGTCGGTGGTGTACATGCCGCGCTTGGCCAGCGCGAGCGCGCGTTCCATATGGACGAAATCGGTTTGCGAGAACATCGGTGTCCGGTCGGGTACGGTGACTAGGCTGCGGTTAGCTTCGGTTTCGGTCGACTGCCAGCTTTATTGCCGGTTTCAGACGGCGAGCGAGGCGAACGCGCCGCGCGCGGCCTCGATCGTGGTGTCGACGATCGCATCGTCGTGCGCGATCGACACGAAACCGGCTTCATATGCCGACGGCGCGAAGTACACGCCCGCGTCGAGCATCTTGTGGAAAAACGCGTTAAAGCGCGGTACGTCGCTCTTCGTGACCTCGGCAAAGCTCGCCGGGATCGATTCGGTGAAGTACAGGCCGAACATGCCGCCGAGCGAATCGGCGGCGAACGGCACCTTCGCTTCGCGCGCGACATTCGCGAGACCTTGCGCGAGACGCGCGGTGCGCGCGGCGAGCGTGTCATAGAAGCCCGGCGCCTGGATCAGTTGCAGCGTCTTCAGGCCCGCGGCCACCGCGATCGGATTGCCCGACAGTGTGCCCGCCTGATAAACGCCGCCGAGCGGCGCGAGGTGAGCCATGATGTCGCGCCGTCCACCGAAGGCCGCCGCCGGCATGCCGCCGCCGATCACTTTGCCGAGACACGTCAGATCCGGCGTGATGCCGTAGACCTCCTGAGCGCCGCCGAGCGCCACGCGGAAGCCGCACATCACTTCGTCGAAAATCAGTACCGAGCCGTACTCGGTGCACAGACGCCGCAATGCTTGCAGGAATTCGGGGGTGGCGCGCACCAGGTTCATGTTGCCCGCGACCGGCTCGACGATCACCGACGCGATCTCGTTGCCGAACACCTTGAACGCTTCTTCGAGTTCGGCGACGTTGTTGTATTCGAGCACCGTGGTGTGCCTGGCGATATCGACCGGCACGCCGGCCGAAGTCGGATTGCCGAACGTGAGCAGACCAGAACCGGCTTTGACCAGCAAGCTGTCCGCGTGGCCGTGATAGCAGCCTTCGAACTTGACGATGCGGCTGCGGTTCGTGAAGCCGCGCGCAAGACGCAGCGCGCTCATAGTCGCCTCAGTACCGCTCGATACCATGCGGACCTGCTCGATCGACGGCACCAGCTTGCAGATTTCCTCGGCGATTTCCACTTCCGATTCGGTCGGCGCGCCGAAGGAGAAGCCGTTTGGCAGTACGCGCTGGACTGCTTCGAGTACTTCCGGATGGACGTGGCCGAGAATCATCGGGCCCCACGAGCCGATGTAGTCGATATAGCGTTTTTTGTCGGCGTCCCAGAAGTAGGGGCCTTCTGCACGCTCGATGAAGCGCGGCGTGCCGCCCACCGAGCGGAATGCTCTTACTGGCGAGTTCACGCCGCCCGGGATGGTGCGCTGCGCGCGGTCGAAGAGGGTTTGGTTCTTGGACATGGGTGTTGGCGATGCCTTTGGATTCGGGATTGCGCAGCGGCGCGGGAGGCTGCTTTTTGCGCTTCGCGCGGCGCTGGGGGTTGGTGGGGAAATTGTACCGGAGTCAGCGTGAAGAGGTTCTGTGTGTTCCCCTCCCGGCGGGTTCGCAGTTTCCTGTGCACTTCCCCGACGGCGCTGCGCGCCTTCGCGGTACTTCATCGCCCACCCGGGCGTCGTCGCCGTCGCTCAGCTTTCGCGCACCTGTTTCTTCGCAGGCGTCCTCGCCGTCGTTTTCGGCCTGGTTTGGGCGTGACTTTCTGCCGCGGACTTCTTCGGCGTCGTGGTGCGGCTCGATTCGGGTTTGACGCGCTGCGCGTCTTGCGCCTCTTGCACTCCTTGCACCTTTTCGCGGCTTTTCTCCACCGCCGCCGCGTGGGCCGTTACCTTGCTGGAGCGCGTGGGCCCCGTCGGGGCGTCGAGCTTCGGCGGCTTGCGCTTGCCGGTCAGCTCGGCCCAGCGCTTTTCCAGAGCGCCTTCGGCGATCGGCTTGATGACGGTGCCCGAGCTCTGTGCGTCCCACGTCTGTACCGAAAACGGGTGTGTGCGCAACATCTCGCGCGGGATCACTACTCCCTCGTGGGCGTCGACTAGCCAGTCGTACACGAAGTCGATGCACAAGCGGTAGCCGCGCCTCGTCGCCGGATCGGGGACCTCGTACGGCGCACGCGTCACATAGCCGGAGCCGAACACGCCCTTCGGTTCCTGGGCGACGCGGTGCAGGAACACGCGGTCGCCGGGCAGGATGCCGCGCGCAAACCCGCAACCCCACACGTCCGACACTGCCACGCCCGCGGCCACCCGCTTCGCCACGTCAGGCAATTCGGGCCACGGCCATTTTCTGGGGCTCCAGATCAGCAGGAAAGCAGTCATGACAGGGTCGGGAGAAAGCGCTGTTGAGGGGCGCGACGCGGCACGTTTGCGTTGCGCACGAATCGTTCAGGCGGCAGCTTAACCGATCGGTTCCGTGCTTGCCGCGGCGCTCGGGCGTTCCGCCCGACGGCGCCGGGGCGCGGCGAATGTTGAACCGTCGCGTACAATTGAGCCCATCAAGCCGCTGTCGTCCCCGTTTCACCGTGTTTCGCCGCCAATGACGGCGCAGCGCTTCATCTGGATTCCCATGTCTCACGCCACCAGAAGCCGGCCCGATGGCCGGCTGATTCTGTTGCTCGGCGCGCTTGCCGCGTGCGGGCCGATTTCCATCGACATGTATCTGCCAAGTCTGCCGACCATCGCGCAGGCCTTCGCGATCAGCACCGGCGCCGCGCAGACGACGCTCACCAGCTTCATGTTCGGTTTTTCGATCGGCATGCTGCTGTATGGTCCCCTGTCGGATACTTACGGTCGACGTCCCGTGCTGCTCGGCGGCATCGCCATGTATGCGCTGGCGAGCGTCGCGTGCGCGCTGTCGTTTTCGATCGGGGCGCTGGTGACGTTCCGTTTCGTGCAGGCACTCGGCGCAGGCGCGGCCTCGGTGCTGGCGCGCGCCATTGCCCGCGATGCGCACGGGCCGACCGACGCCGCGCGCGTGCTGTCGATGCTTGCCATCGTCACGTCGATCGGGCCGCTGCTGGCGCCGCTGATCGGCGGGCAGTTGCTGCTGTTTGGGGGCTGGCGCGTCGTCTTCGTGGTCCTGACGCTGTTCGGTACCGTGTGCGCGGTCACCGCGTTCCTCAAAGTGCCGGAAACCTGGCCGCGCGAGAAGCGTGCGCAGTCGGCGTTGCTGCAATCGTTCGGCGCGTACGGCAAGTTGCTGCGCGACCCGGTCGCGTGGGGGCACATGCTGTGCGGCGGGATGGCGTTTGCATCGATGTTCGCCTACATCACGGCGACGCCATTTGTGTACATCGAGTATTTCCATGTATCGGCACAGCATTACGGGTTTCTGTTCGCGCTGAATATCGTCGGCATCATGTTGGGCAACTTCATGAATACGCGTCTGGTCGGCCGGCTTGGCTCGTTGCCGATCATATCTTTCGCGGCTACCGTCAGTTGCGTCGCGTCGTTGTTTGTCTGCCTCGTATCGCTGACAGGCTGGGGCGGCTTATGGTCGATCGTGTTCGGCCTGTTCTTTGTGGTCGGCGTGGTGGGTTTGCTGTCCGCCAATTGCACCACCGATCTGATGCATCGCTATCCGCATAACGCGGGCGCTGCCGCTGCGGTATTCGGCGCAGTGCAGTTGGCGCTTGGCGCGCTGTCGAGCCTGGCCGTTGGGCTTTGGCAGGACGGTTCGCCCACGGGGATGGGCGTCGTGATAGGCGTCGCGGGCACGCTGTGCTACGTCGGCCGGATTCTGGTCGTCAGGTGGCACGGGACGAAGGCGCCTGTCGTTGCGGCTTGATGGCGGTTCGTCAGGCGGCAGCCAGAATCCGTCGCTCAAGGCGGGCAACGGCTCCCGAGCTAAAGTAAAGCGCAGCAGAACTTCTGCCAGCCCGTTCCGCGCGTGACAGAGTGACTGCGAGAGCGACCACGAGAGCGACTACGGAAAACACCAGGTGTTGCGTGCGCGCGACCGTGCGACCTAATTTGCATTGCTATGATGAGGACACTGTTCCTCGGAGCGGCAATCATGGCGATCAGAGATTTGATGAACGGCGAGCGGCAACAGGCTGCTTTCGCCGAAGCGCAGAAGCTGGCTGACAGCGGCGCATATCACGATTACACGGACATCGAATACGTCTTGCGCTTTGATTACGGTTTGTCTGATGTATCGACCTTGCTCGATAGTCAATTGATGCACCGTGACCTGAATCGCCGTTGCGCGGACGCGCGCGAAAAGCTGGACACGCTTAGCGTTTGACGCGCTCGGTTTGATTCGCGCGGTAAGCAATAAGCGGTGCGCGTTTCGAGCGGAGCGGTCAGTGGATCACGTGAGGCGCTGCATCGTTCGCGGCTGTCAATGCTCGCGCGCGACTCGTTCATTGCTTCCGCGAAAGAGATGCGGCCATGCGGACGAGCCGGGTGAAGCGTCATGCGCATAACCATGTGCCGCGATGGCGCCGTCATCTTTGGAGTTGTTCTCATGGCTGGTAACCAGCACAGCAAGCATCTGCCGCACACGGACAACCCCGCCGGTCTCGCGACGCCGGGTGGCCACTATAGCCACGTCGCGATCGCCAATGGATTTGTGTTCGTCTCAGGACAGTTGCCGATCGACGCACAGGGCGAGAAGCTTTCCGGCGCTACGTTCGAGGTTCAAACTCAACAGGTGTTGGCCAATGTGCAGGCTGCGCTCGAAGGTGCCGGCAGCAGCATTGCTCAGCTGGTGCAGGTGCGCGTCTACATCGTCAATGTCGAACACTGGGCGAGTTTCAATCAGATCTACGCGCGCTGGGCGGGCGAAGCTCGGCCGGCACGTGCGGTCGTGCCTGTTCCACAATTGCATTACGGCCTGAAGATCGAGGTCGAGGCGACCGCGCTGGTTTAGGCCAGGAAGGGGGAAAGTTGAGGGGTGGGCTACCGAGTGAGTTCGGCCATCGCGGGGCCGGTCGCGTGGTGCACAAATACGCGGCGCACAAATAGAAACGGGCCTTAAAGGCCCGTTGTCGTTCATGCTCTGGCGGAGGCGGTGAGATTCGAACTCACGGAAAGATTGCTCCTTCGCCGGTTTTCAAGACCGGTGCCTTAAACCGCTCGGCCACACCTCCAAGCCGCAAATTGTAACCTGAAAAACTCAGGCTGCGGCGTACTGGCGCGCTGCAATTACTGCGGATCTTTCAGAAACAGCGCTTGCAGATCGTTCAGGAACGCCTGACCGAGCGGTGTCGGTGCGATTTTTTCGTGATCGCGCGTAATCAGCTTGCGCCGTTCCGCCTCCTGCAAAGCCAGTTCGATCGACGTCATCGACAGCCCCGTGCGTTCGACGAAGCGATGCACCGGAAATCCTTCCACGAGCCGCAGCGCGTTCAGCATGAACTCGAATGGCAGATCGCGCGGCCCGACCTCGTGTTCTTCCTGTACCGCCGCGCCGGCCTTCGCCTGCTCGATGAAGGTCGCCGGATGCTTGTAGCGCGCCTGGCGCAGCACGCGGTTCGGAAACGACAGCTTGGTATGCGCGCCGGCGCCGATGCCGAGATAGTCGCCGAAGCGCCAATAGTTCAGGTTGTGCTTGCTCTGCCGATGCGGCTTTGCATAAGCCGACACTTCGTAACGCTCGTAGCCAGCCGCCTTCGTGCGTTCGTGGATCCAGTCCTGCATGTCGGCGGAGGCGTCGTCGTCGGGCAGCGCGGGCGGGAATTTCGCAAACAGCGTGTTCGGTTCGAGCGTCAGGTGATACAGCGACAAGTGCGGCGGCGTGTATGACAACGCCGTTTCCACGTCAGCCTGACATTCGGCCAGCGTCTGCTGCGGCAGCGCGAACATCAGGTCGAGATTGAAGTTGTCGAAGGTCGTCGAGGCGACTTCGACCGCATGACGTGCTTGCGCCGCGTCGTGAATCCGGCCGAGCGCCTTCAGGTGCGCTTCGTTGAAACTCTGGATGCCCACTGACAAGCGATTCACGCCGCTCGCGCGAAACTGCGCGAACTTCGCGGCTTCGAAGGTGCCGGGATTCGCCTCGAGCGTGATCTCCGCGTCGGCGTCGAGCGGCAGCAGCGCGCGCACATCGGACAGCATCCGGTCGAGCCCGGCCGCCGACAGCAAGCTGGGCGTGCCGCCGCCGATGAACACCGTATGCACCTGGCGTCCCCACACGAGCGGCAGCGCCATCTCGAGATCGGCGCGCAACGCGTCGAGGTAGTCGGCCTCGGGGAACGTGTCGCCTTTCCACTCGTGCGAATTGAAATCGCAATACGGGCACTTGCGCACACACCACGGGAAATGCACGTAGAGCGCCAACGGAGGCAGCGACGTCAGGCGAATGCTGCCCGGCGAGGTAAATGCCTTGATGACGCCCGCGCCGACATCGGCGGGGGCCGGTTTGATCGGAATCACGCTTCCTCCGTCAAACGCGCGAGCAGTTGCCGCAATGCAATCGCGCGATGGCTGCTGGCGTTTTTCACCGCGGGTTCGAGCTCTGCTGCGCTCGCGTTCAGCGACGGCAGGAAGAAGTGCGGGTCGTAGCCGAAACCGTTCGCGCCGCGCGGCGTATCGAGAATCTCGCCGTGCCAGCGGCCTTCGGCGATCAACGGTTCGGGATCGTCCGCGTGACGCACGAGCGCCAGTACGCAGTAGTAATACGCGCGGCGATCGGCCTCGCCTTGCAGTGCCGCGACGAGGTGCGCGTTGTTCGCCGCGTCGCCTTTCTCGCCGCCGGCCAGTTGCGCGTAACGCGCCGAATAAACGCCTGGCGCGCCGCGCAGCGCACGCACGCATAGGCCGGAATCGTCGGCGAGGGCGGGCAGGCCGGTGAGTTTCGCCGCATGGCGCGCCTTGGTCAGTGCGTTTTCGACGAAGGTCGGATGCGGCTCTTCCGCCTCCGGCACGTTCAGCTCGCCTTGGGCAATCAGCTCGATGCCGGCCGCGCCGAGCAGCGCCGCGAACTCGCGCAGCTTGCCCGCGTTGTTCGACGCCAGCACGACTTTCTGCAACGGCGACCCTGAAGCTGCAGCGCCGTTGCTTTGACGAACTTCACTCACTCTTGTGCTCCAACGCTTCCTTCTGCTTCGCGATCAGCGTGTTGATGCCGTCGCTCGCGAGCTCGAGCAGAGCATTCATTTCGTCGCGCGAGAACGGCACGCCTTCGGCGGTGCCCTGAATTTCGACGAAGCCGCCCGCGCCTGTCATCACGACGTTCATGTCGGTGTCGCATTGCGAGTCTTCGTCGTAGTCGAGATCGAGCACCGGCAGGCCGTCGTACACGCCGACCGAAATTGCCGCGACGTAATCGCTGATCGGCGAGCTTTCGATGCGGCCGGCCGCCAGCAGTTTCAATACGGCGTCATGCGCGGCGACAAACGCGCCGGTGATGCTGGCGGTGCGCGTGCCGCCGTCGGCCTGGATCACGTCGCAGTCGATATGCAGCGTGCGCGCGCCGAGCTTCTCGAGATCGAACACCGAGCGCAGCGCGCGCCCGATCAGGCGCTGGATTTCCTGGGTGCGGCCGGTCTGTTTGCCGCGCGCCGCTTCGCGGTCGCTGCGCGTGTGGGTGGCGCGCGGCAGCATGCCGTATTCGGCGGTGAGCCAGCCCTGGCCGCGGTCGCGCAGAAACGACGGAACGGTCTCGGCGATGCTCGCGGTGCAGATGACCTTGGTGTCGCCGAATTCGACCAGCACCGAGCCCTCCGCGTGCTTCGTATAGTGGCGCGTAATGCGCACGTCGCGCAGCTGATTGGCCTGGCGGCCGCTGGGGCGTTGGCTGTTGTCGGTCATGTTGGGATGGGTGTCGAAGAAAAGCGGGAAGGAAAGCGCAATTTTACAGCCGATTGGGGTTGGTCATGCGCCGGGCGGCTGCCCGCATGTGCGCTGGCTCTGCAAGGGGTCCCATCGCCAAAAATGGGATAATGCCGGTTCCCCGCCCCGCGTCTCGGACACGCCGGGCGATTCGACTCTCCGGCCATCGTCGAACGCATGGCCACAATCGCGAGAAATACGATGATCTACAGCATGACTGGCTATGCGAGCGCCACGCGCGAACTCGTCGCGGCCTCGGGCACAGGTGGCGTGAGCGTATCGGTCGAACTGCGCACGGTGAACTCGCGCTTTCTCGATCTGAACTTCCGCATGCCGGAAGACGTTCGCGTGTGCGAACCGACGCTGCGCGAAATGCTGATGAACAAGCTCTCGCGCGGCAAGGTCGATATCCGTATCAACCTGCAGCGCAGCGAGCAGTCGGCCAATGCCGGCTCGGTCAATCGCGATGCGCTGACGCAACTCGCGCTGCTCGAGCGCGCCGTGCTGTCGACGTTCCCGGAAGCAGGGCGTCTGCGCACCGGCGAGATTCTGCGCTGGCCGGGCGTGCTGGCCGAAACCGGCGTCTCGCCGGAGGTGCTGCGCGATGCGGTGCTCGCGTGCGGCAAGCAGGCGATTGCCGATCTGATCGACGTGCGGGCCCGCGAAGGCGCGCAACTCGCGACGATGCTGCTCGCCAACGTCACCGAGATGGAAGCGATCGTCACGAAGATCACGCCGCTCGTGCCGGAACTGATCGCCAGGCACCAGCAGAAGATCGTCGAACGTCTGCAGGAAGCGCTCGGCATCGCCGCGCCGGATACGGCCGCGACGATCGTCTCGCGTGAAGAAATCAACGAGCGGATTCGCCAGGAAGTGACGATGTACGGCATCCGCATCGACATCGCCGAAGAACTGTCGCGCCTCACGGCTCACCTGAACGAAACGCGTCATGTGATTCAGAAGGGCGGCAAGGTCGGCAAGCGGCTCGACTTCATGATGCAGGAGCTCAATCGCGAGGCGAACACGCTCGGCTCGAAGGCGGCCGCGAAGGAACTGGCGGATTCGTCGATGACCTTGAAGCTGCTCATCGAACAGATGCGCGAGCAAGTACAAAATCTGGAATAAGGCTGGAGCAACACGAACATGACCGACCACACACGCGAAACCAGCGCACCGCACAATCCTTATGCCGGCGCTTATCCCGGCAACCTGTTCATGGTGGTGGCGCCGTCGGGCGCGGGCAAGTCGACGCTCGTGAACGCGCTCCTCGCCGGCGACGAAGCGATCCGTCTGTCGATCTCGTACACGACGCGCCCGCCGCGTCCGAAGGAGCAGGACGGCGAGCACTATCACTTCACGACCGTCGACGATTTCCTGACGCGTCACGCGGCCGGCGAGTTTCTGGAAAGCGCGGAAGTGCACGGCAACTACTACGCGACATCGCGTGTGTGGATCGAAGAGCAGATGAAAAGCGGCCACGACGTGCTGCTCGAAATCGACTGGCAGGGCGCGCAGCAGGTGAAGAAGCAGTTTCACAATGCGGTCGAAATTTTCATCTTGCCGCCGTCGCTCGACGCGCTCGAAGAGCGTTTGAAAAAGCGCGGCCAGGACGAGCCGAATGTGATTACGCGGCGGCTGCTCGCAGCCGGTAGTGAGATGGCGCACGCGGCCGAAGCGGAGTACGTCGTGATCAACGACAACTTCGATCGCGCGCTCGGCGAACTGCGGTGTCTGGTGGCCGCGACGCGCTCGCGCTTCGCCTCGCAATACGCGCGCCACACGCAGCTTTTCGTGCAGCTCGGCATTCACCTGCCGCACGCGTGAGCGCGGCGGTGTGCCGAGCACATAAGGTAGAATAAGCAACATACTGAGAAGGAACCCAACATGGCCCGCATTACCGTCGAAGATTGCCTCAAACAGATCCCGAATCGTTTTGAACTCGCGCTTGCCGCAACCTATCGCGCGCGTCAGCTCGCTCAAGGTCACACGCCGAAGATCGAAAGTCGCGACAAGCCCACGGTCGTCGCGTTGCGTGAAATCGCAGCTGGCCAGGTCGGCGTCGAAATGCTGAAGAAGGTGCCTGTTTAAGGCGCATTGTTCTGTTTTCGATTGCCACGTATTTGCCACACGTAATTGCATCAACATGCAGACCGGCGTCCAACCCTAACCGCTACGGAGGCGAACATGAGCACGACCCCGCCCACCGCTACGGAAGCGGAACACGACGCCGACTCGCCCTCGTCTGCACGGAAGTACATCGACGCGGTCCTCGAACAGTCGTTTCGCCATCTGTTCGGACCGACCGCCACGCCGGAGCAACCGCGCCGGCATGACGTCGTTTCGATCGCCCAGCTGACGTCCGTCTTGTCCGGCTATCTTCAGCCGGAAGAGATCAAGGAAATCAAGGCGGCATTCCATTTCGGCGACGAAGCCCACCTCGGCCAGTATCGCCAGAGCGGTGAACCCTACATCACGCATCCTGTCGCCGTCGCGGAAATCTGCGCCGGCTGGAATCTCGACGCCCAGGCGATCATGGCAGCGCTGCTGCATGACGTGATGGAAGACCAGGGCGTGACCAAGGCCGAGCTCGCCGAGCGCTTCGGCGCGAAGGTCGCGGAACTGGTCGACGGGTTGTCGAAACTGGACAAGATGGAGTTTCGCAATCGCGAAGAGGCGCAGGCGGAGAACTTCCGCAAGATGCTGCTCGCGATGGCGCGTGACGTCCGCGTGATTCTGGTGAAGCTCGCCGACCGCCTGCACAACATGCGCACGCTGGGTGCGGTGCCGCATGAAAAGCGCCGCCGCGTGGCGCGCGAAACGCTGGATATCTACGCGCCGATCGCGCACCGGCTCGGCCTGAACAATACCTATCGCGAGTTGCAGGACCTGAGCTTCGCGAACTTCAACCCGCACCGCTACGCCACGCTCGAAAAAGCGGTGAAGGCGGCGCGCGGCAACCGGCGCGAAGTGGTCGGCAAGATTCTCGAGTCAGTGCAACGCGCGATTGCCGACGCGAAGCTCGACGCCGAAGTCACCGGCCGCGAGAAAACCATCTTCAGCATCTACAAGAAGATGCGCGACAAGCAGTTGTCGTTCTCGCAGGTGCTCGACGTGTACGGCTTTCGCGTGGTGGTCGAAAGCGCGCTGGAGTGCTACACCTGCATCGGCGCGCTGCACGCGCTCTACAAGCCGGTGCCGGGCAAGTTCAAGGATTACATCGCGATCCCGAAGGTGAACGGCTATCAGTCGCTGCATACCACGCTGGTCGGCCCGTTTGGCGCGCCGATCGAGTTCCAGGTGCGCACGCGCAAGATGCACGAGATCGCCGAGGCGGGCGTGGCCGCGCACTGGCTGTACAAGAACGGCGGCGCGGATCTGAACGACGTGCAGAAACGCGCGCATCAGTGGTTGAAGTCGCTGCTCGACATTCAGAGCGAAGCGGGCGATTCGAGCGAATTCCTCGAGCACGTGAAGATCGATCTGTTCCCGGATGCGGTCTACGTGTTCACGCCGAAGTCGAAGATCATGGCGCTGCCGCGCGGCGCCACGGCGCTCGACTTCGCGTATTCGATCCACAGCGACCTGGGCAACCAGTGCGTCGCGGTGAAGATCAACAATGAACTGCTGCCGCTGCGTACCGAGCTGAAGAGCGGCGACATCGTCGAAGTGATCACGGCGCCGTATTCGAAGCCGAATCCGGCGTGGCTGGGTTTTGTGCGCACCGGCAAGGCGCGTTCGGCGATCCGACACTATCTGAAGACGATGCGGCTGAACGAATCCGTGCAGCTCGGCGAGCGCCTGGTCGATCAGGCGCTGAAGGGCTACGGCCTCGCGCTGTCGGACGTGATGCCGGAAGCGTGGGAAAAGCTGGTGCAGTGGACGGGCAACAAGAACCGTCAGGAAATCTTTGCGGACATAGGCTTGGGCCGGCGTGTCGCGGCGGTCATGGCCAAGCGCATCGAAGTGCTGATGAGCGGCCGCGACGCCGACGACGATGGCTCGCGCTCCGACAGTTCGGCCTCGCATGCGCCGCCGGTGGTCATTACCGGCACTGAAGGTATGTCCGTGCAGCTGTCCGCGTGCTGCCGTCCGATTCCGGGCGACGACATCATGGGCTATATCGGCATCGGCCTCGGCATGGCGATCCACACCACGGACTGTCGTGTGGCGCAGCGTATCCACCGGCGCGATCCAGGCCGCTGGATCGACGTCGCCTGGGCGCCGCAGCCGGGGCGTCTGTTCGACGTCGCCGTGAAGGTGCTGGTCAAGAATACCAAGGGCGTTTTCGCCCGCGTCGCAGCCGATATTACTTCGGCGGATGCAAACATCGTCCACATCGCAATGGACGAGGACCTGTCGCAGGAATCCACGGTGCTGCGCTTCGTGATTCAGGTCAGTGACCGCGTTCATCTCGCCAATGTGATGCGCCGGGTGCGGACCAATCCGGACGTGATGCGCATCGCCCGCGAACGGCCGAGCGAGGAAGGGCATCACCGTCACGAGGGCGGCATGCGGATCGACCGCGAGCGGGCGGACTACTGATCCGACGGCTGCGCCGGGTTGCTTCGGATTGCTTCACCCAGACCGGCCCGAATCTGAACACGCCGGCCACCCACGAGTCTCACCTGTTCTTCAGGGAGAACGCACATGAAAGTAGCTGAACTCACCGGCACGGCGCTCGACTATTGGGTCGCCCGCAGCCTGCACGACTTCGTGCGCGAAATCCACTTTACCGACAGCGGCGAAACCGTCTCGATCCGCGGCAACGACCGTGGCCGGCCATGGGAGGGCCGTTTCACGCCCTCTATGTCTTGGGAGGCGGCCGCGGCGGTGCTGGAGCGTGCGCAGCGATTGGAGGTGCGTGAGCGGATCAATCATGGCGCGGCGCACTGTGTCGCGGAGTTCGAAGGCGGGCACCGGACGGTGGAGGGGCGAGGGGATTCACTGCGGATCGCGTTGCTGCGGGCGTTTGTCGAAAGCCGTTTCGGCGACAGCGTCGACGACGTGATGCATCAGGCGCAGGCGCTGATCGGCAAGAGAGCGGAGCCGATCGGCGAGCAAAGTGCCGGGGTGTCATTCGAAGACGTGCCGCGGGCCGATGCGCAGATAGGCGATATCAAGTCGGCGCCGCGATAGGCATTGCAGTCGCCGCCGTGGCATTCATGCGTGTGAACGCGGTCTGGCAAAGCACGGTCTAGAAAAACGCGGCCTGGAAAAAACAAAGGGCCTTCCGATCGGAAGGCCCTTCATAGGTGGTGCGGCTGGCAGGATTCGAACCCACGACCCCTTGGTTCGTAGCCAAGTACTCTATCCAACTGAGCTACAGCCGCACGCAGAAACGAGATTATAGCAAAGCTTTTAAAAAAGGGAAGCGTGTAACTGCGATTTGTCTCATTGTCCTGATCGTGTACCCTTGATAGACAGACGTTTGCTGCAGTTAACGGACCATCATGAACAAGGCCTTTGTCAAAGAGTCGAGTGAAGAGAATGACGACGACCTCGACGTCGCGCAGCCCGAGATTCCCGCGGGTACGAAAAACTACATCACGCCCGCCGGCTACCGGCGCATGCGCGATGAACTGCTGCATCTGATCGACAATGAGCGGCCGGAGGTGGTCAAGCTGGTGTCGTGGGCGGCGTCGAACGGCGACCGCTCCGAGAACGGCGACTACATCTATGGCAAGCGCCGCCTGCGCGAAATAGACCGGCGGATTCGCTTTCTGACCAAGCGCCTCGACCTCGCGGAAGTGGTCGACAGCAGCAAGCAGGAGAACGTCGATCAGGTTTTCTTCGGCGCAACCGTCGAATACGCGACAGAAGACGGCGAGGTGCATACCGTGACCATTGTCGGCATCGACGAGGTCGATCTGGATATCGGCCACGTGAGCTGGATCTCGCCGATCGCACGTGCGTTGATCAAGGCGAAGATCGGCGACACGGTCACGCTGCACACGCCGGCTGGCCCGCAGCCCATCGACGTACTAGACGTCAAGTATCCGCCGCCTGATACCGGCGGCTAGGCCGCTCGTCAGGGCGTTAAACGGGCGTTAAACGGGCGTTAAACGGGCGGCGAGGGCGAGACTCAGGTCGTTTCGGCGCAATTGCCGGTGCCAGGTGCGGCGCAGTTGCGTATGCCGCCGCCGAGCAGCGCGCGAATCTGGTCTACCGTGCCGCTGCGTTTCCATTGCAAATATCTGGCGTAGCAGGTTTGCTGCGGTGGAAAGTGCGCGGGCAGATACATCCAGCGCTCGCCCGTGCGTTCGATCCACTGGATCGCTTCGAGCACGACGCGCGAATCGGCAGTCGGTCGGCCAACGATCTTTTTTGGCGCCAGCCGTTGGGAACAGATGGCTGACGCGTTCCCATTTAGCGCCTGACAGCCGGTCCATTGGCTCTCTTCTTTTCAAAAGCACGCCTTTCTCTGCATAAAAAAAGGCGCCGCGAACGGCGCCTTTCCATGCAGCGGGTGTTGCCGGCCGCTTAGAAGCGGTGACGCAGACCTGCGGTGACAGCGACTTGGCCGTTCGTCGACGACGCGGCGCCCAAGCCGTTGATGTTCGCAACCAGGCCCGAACCTTCGTTCACGCGCTGGTACACGCCTTGCAGGTACACGTCCGTACGCTTCGACAGCGCGTAGTCCGTTTGCAGGTTGAACTGGTTGTAGTTCGGACGCACGCCGTTGATGCTTGCGCGCGTGTAAGTGTAAGAACCTGCGAGGCTCAGTGCCGGCGTGAGGGCGTAGCGGCCGTTCACTTCGAAGTTCTGGAAGTGAGCGCTGTTGCTCGGCAGCGCGACGCCATTGGAGAAGCCCGATGCGGCTGCGCTGAGGCCCGTCAGGCCCGTCAGGTTGGTCTGCGTGTAGAGGAGGCCAGCCGTTGCCGGGCCGAACGTGTAGCTCGCGCCTGCCCCCCAGGTTTGCTGGCGCTTTGCTGCGAACGTGAAGTCGTCCGACACTGCACCGCCGGTATTCGCCGTGCCGCTGCCGTTCAACTGCATGAACGCAGCTGCGACATTCAGGCCGCCCCAGTTATACGTTCCACCAACGCTGTATTCGCGGTTGTTCGCAAATCCGCCAGCCTGGTTCGAGAAGCCGTACATGGCGCCGCCCTTGAAGCCGCCGTAGTTCGCGCTGGTGTACTTGACCGAGTTGTTGACGCGGAACGAGTTGTTCAGGTTGTCGTTATCGAACGGGTGGGCGAACTGCGTGCCGCCGTATTGCGTGCCCGTCAGGGACAGCGGGCCGACGAAGTCCACCATGCTGTCGTATTGGCGGCCGAGGGTCACGGCGCCGAACTGGTCGCTCGCCAGGCCGACGAACGCTTGACGGCCGAATTCACGGCCGCCTTGCTTCAGCGTGCCGTTGTTGATGCCGAAACCGTTTTCCAACGTGAAGATGGCCTTGAGACCGCCGCCCAGATCTTCAGCGCCGCGCAGGCCCCAACGGCTGCCGTTCACCGAGCCGCTCGTTTCTTGCCAGTTGCTGTGGCCGTGCTGGTTATTCGTATAGGTGATGCCGGCGTCAATCAAGCCGTACAGCGTGACGCTGCTTTGCGCGTGTGCTGCCGTTGCAAAAACGCCCGTGAGGGCCGCGACCATGAGTGTCTTTTTCATCTTTGTAACTCCGAGAGAGCAAGAGTGGGTTTTACAACCCAGGCTTTAAGGAGACCTTTTCACGCGGGCGCTGCGAGAGGCGAAATCCGCGTGAGAAGCGCGCTGTACTCCAGGCACGCCGGTTTCCGGTTAGGCAGAGTGTAGAGAGACACTTGAAAAGTGGGCGTTCCGATTTCCGCAATAAAGTATTACGCGATAGGAAACGATAGATGGGTGGCGTTTAAGCCTTGCTGCTAAAGGCTTGTAGCGTTTTTGAGGCGAGAAGGGAGGCGTGTCAACCGAATGGCGTTGCTCATTTGCGACAGCAATCGACGTGAAAAAACAATGCAATAAATCTTTAAAGGCAGATTGTTGTTGTAATCGCAATAGATGATTGTTGATTATGCGAATAATCGATGGCGAGGAAGTCGCTATACTGGAATTTCTGCTTTGCGAAGCAGACTTTTTCGTTGACGAAAAAGATCTCCAAACCTTTGTCAGCGCGACTTCCCAGTCGCGCTTTTTTTCGCCTGTCGTTCCGGAATCCTAGTGTGCTGGCGCAGGAGTGTTGGCTTCCGTCCAGTCGGGCGCAATCGAGACGCTCCAATCTTCCATCACGTAGCGACGTGCGTCCATCGGGGAAGAAAGCAGGTTCTGCCAGTGATCGCCGTGCCACATGGGGTCGAATTCGAAGGCCGGGACCGATTCGGTATCCGCGCGGTAATCGGCAACAGTCCTAGTATGTGATTGGGTGAGCCTGGTGATGAAGTGGCGGAATTTGTCGAACAGCATTGCAACCTCCCGATACGTACTACTATTCACTGCTTTTTCCATCATGCGATGAACTATCTGGCGGAACAAGTCGGACAAACACTTACGAAAAACATTTTTTGTTACATATTTTAGACTTCGATGCTGAAATTTTTCCCGACATTAAGCATATCCCAAGCGGAGTAAGTAATAATGACGTATTTCTTGGTCAGTTTTTACTGAAAACGTTCTTCATACTTTTCCGATTTTGGCTTCGCTTATCGTGCGACGTGTTAAGTGCATGTGAAAAATTCGCTTGACGGCTATTCTTCGTTCCCCGTATAACGGCAATGCTGAATTTCAATTGCTGAGTCTGATGGCGCCGAAGCTGTCATGAATATCCGCTAATGAGTGGTATGGCAAAGGGTTCGGTTTGAGGGCAATGCCCGCTTTTATAAAACATCGAAGGAAACTGGAATATGGAAACTGGTATCGTAAAATGGTTCAACGATGCTAAGGGCTTTGGCTTCATTACATCGGATTCGGGCGGTGACGATCTGTTCGCGCACTTTTCGGAAATCCGCAGTGAAGGTTTCAAGTCGCTGAAGGAAAATCAGCGCGTCTCCTTCGAGGTGAAGACCGGCCCGAAGGGCAAGCAAGCGGCGAACATTCAGCCGCTGTGATGCGCGCAGCGCTGACTGGCGCCTGCCGCCGCGCAGCCAGTTCGCCAAAAAGCCCTCGCATTGGCGAGGGCTTTTTTATTGTCGACGTGTTTATTTTGCATAGTGGCTAACACGATTAACTATCTAGTCAGAACGGGACGTGCAATAAAACGGGGAAAAGAGGAAAACACGCCCAGTGTTTTATATGGCCGCCATAAAACCAGGATAATTCAACAGTTCGTTCGCGGCTCCTGGCCCAGCGGCAAATACTGTCTTTTGCGCGGCACGGCAGCTATGAGATTGCAATGCTGTCCGGGTGCGGAGCGGTCAACTGGTGCATACTTGCCGCAAAGCCACGCATCCAAAGTATCCTTTTCCATGTCTGAACAGTTTCTGCCGGAACCGGCGCTCGATGTGCCGATCGCGTTCGTCGACCTTGAAACCACCGGTGGCTCGACCGGCGAGCATCGCATCACCGAAGTCGGCGTGGTCGAAGTGGGGCCGGCCGGTGTGTCGCGCTGGAGTACTCTGGTCGACCCTCAGCAGCCGATTCCGTCCTTCATTCAGCAGCTCACCGGTATCACCAATGCGATGGTGCGGGGCGCGCCGACCTTCGACGCCATCGCGCCGGCCCTTCTTGAGCGCCTGAGCGGCAAATTGTTCGTTGCGCACAATGCCAGTTTCGACCGCGGTTTTCTGCGCAGCGAGTTTCGCGGGGTCGGGCTTGCATTCGATCCGGACGTGCTGTGTACGGTGCGTCTGTCGCGCGCGTTGTTTCCGGCGGAAAAGCGTCATGGACTCGATGCGCTGGTCGAACGTCACGCGCTGGTGCCGTCCGCTCGTCACCGGGCGCTTGCCGACGCTGATCTGATCTGGCAGTTCTGGCAGCGTCTGCATGGCCTCGTGCCGCTCGACGTCTTGCGGGCGCAGATCGAGCGCACCACGCGGCGCTATCGGCTCGCCGGCGACATTACCGAAGATTTGCTCGATACCGCGCCGGCCGGATGCGGCGTTTATGCGTTCTATGGGGAAGAGGATTTACCGCTCTATGTCGGGCGCAGCGTGCGTGTCCGTCAGAGGTTGCGCTCGCATTTGACCGGCGAGCGGCGTTCATCGAAGGATATACGGCTCGCGCAGCAGGTGCGGCGAGTTGAATGGCGCGCGACCGGCGGCGAATTGGGCGCGTTGCTCACTGAGGCGCAATGGATTGCGACGCTGCGCCCTGGCCATAACCGCGTTCCGCGTATCGCGAAGAGCGATCCGGCGGACGCACCTTGGCCTTTCGATGGCCCGATTGTTTTCGAGGAGCGCGAAGAGGCTTCGCTCGCTCGAACTTTCCACGTTGTCGACAGATGGCGCTACATCGGCCATGCGCCGTCGCTCGCGCAGGCGGCGACACTGCATGCGTCGAGCGTCGCCGGGCCGTTCGAACTCTCGACCTACCGCATTCTGCAGACTCATCTGGCGCGCGGCTTGCGTGTGATGCCGTTGAGCGTTCAGGCAGGTACATCGGCGCCGCTGGGCGCGCCGAGTCTCGCTTGACTAACCGGTCGCTTCGCACGGCTTCGGCCGCGCTTGAGCGCGTTTTGTGCAACGCGCAAAGCGGTGATCCGATTAGCCGATTAGCCGGTCGCGCCGACTCCTCCGGTTTCGCAAACATGGCCGAGTGCGCGTGTCAGCGCGCTCGAGTGCGTCGAATCGTAACGGGTCAACGATTTCCAGTTGGCAAGCGATTGCGCCACGCGTGACGGGCAATCCGGCGCCGCGCGCAGCGGTTGTACGCGCGCGAGCCCGGCCACCAGTGACTGCGTCAGCCGGTCCAGTTGCGGCCTTGTGCTGCTCGCCAGATCGGGCACCGGTCCTTCCGGCGGCCGCGTGCTGCGCCAGTTGGCAAACAGAGCGTTCTGCACGTCCTTGCTCGCGTCGATCTGATCCTTGAAGAAAGCATGGGCAAACGCCGGATCGACGTTCGCCGCGAGGGCGCGTTTCTCGACATCGGCGAGCAATGCATTTTCGCGTGGCGTATCGGTGATCGCCTGATGGTTTGCCCACTTCCAGCGCGCGACAGGTTCTGCCAGTGCCAGCCGTTGCGAAGCCAGCGCGATCAGATTGGTGAGGGCGGTGTCGTCGCCGTCCGCGATTGCGGGGGCGGGGGCGAACGCGAGCACAGTGAACAACGCGAGCGCGCATGATGCGCCGAAGCGATACGAACGATTCATGGGAGGCAGGCTTGGCCGAGCGGCCGCGGAAAAAAACAGAAGAATAGACGATGCGCCGATCAAGCGGCGATTGACCGCTCAAAACGAGCGCCCGAAATATTCAAAAGCGATTCAAAAGCGCCTGATAAACGACGTACGCAATCTGACGCCGGACCGCACGGCCCAGCGTCGCAATCAAGCAGCCGCAGGCAGCGGCGTGAAATCGCCGTGAAATAAGTGCAAGACGATTGTCCAGGCGCGCGCCAACCTTCGCCGCACGCCGAGCGCGCGGACGCCGATGCTGCATCGCGCCACTGCATGATTACTTCGAGTCGCACGACTTACGTTGTTCGTCGAAAAAGGCACGAACGTGCTCAGGCAGTTCCGCACCCAAAAATTCGACGCCAGCGGGTTCCGGATCCGGGCTAAAAACTTTATCCGGGGTCGGAATCTTCGGTGGTTTCGCATCCATGATCTCTCTCCTTTACAAAGCGATTATCTGCCTCGGGCCCCGTTTTGCACCAGTCTCTGATGCGGCTCGCATGCCGTTTGTTGCTTTAACGGTACACGCCAACCTGGGGGCGGAATGTTTGAATAGAATTTATCGGTTGGCTGTGCATGCTTCGGCTCTCATCGCCGCCAATTCAATAGTTCGTTATTCCGCGCTGCACCCTTCCCAGCCTTGCCCCGCGTGCTTTCAACGGATTAACTTCAGTATGTCCGTGCATCGTTCGTTCATATGTGTTGATACGAACAAACCGATTCGTTTTTGTGCGCTGCCGCATTGGCAGGATTTTCTTGTATCGCAACCGAACGTTCGTTAATTACCGATTCGTTCAATCGGCTCCTAATCTTTTTGTTAACGAACAATTCGGCGAAATCGTTGACGAGCGAGAATGCTTTTCAGGTCATTCTCCGCAAATAAATACGCGCCACGTTCCCGGCGGAACGCAGCGCGTGTCAGTGCGCCGTGAGCGGCGCTCGCAATCATCAACCTCCCGCTATGTGCGCGGAGCGGGAATCGTCACGGGCGCGGCGTAGGCCGCTGATTTGTCGGTGACTTCGACTTGTCCGTGAATGCGCGCCTGATGGCCATCGGCGAACATGTAATACGGGAACGGGCGAGCCGGTTCCGATACCGCATCGAGCCGGGAGATCAGTTCGGGCGCAAGCATGAAGTCGAGTGAGCCGAGCGACTCCTGCAATTGTTCCGGCTTGGTCGCGCCGACGATGATGCTCGACACACCACGCTTCCGATGCAGCCAGTTGAGCGCGACCTGTGCCATCGGTCTGCCTGCCAGGTTTGCTACGGCCTCGAGTTCCGCGACGATCCGAAAATTGCGCTCGGTGAGTTTGTCGAAGCCCGGCGGCGGCGCGCTTGCCACGCTCGCCAGCCGTCCGCTACCTGAAACGCTGCCAGATGCTCCGCTTTGCGATGGCCGATATTTCCCCGACAGCACGCCCATGCCGAGCGGACTCCACGGCACGAGCCCCATGCCCAGATTGGCGGCGAGATCGGCGAACTCGTTTTCGGCGTTGCGCTCGATCATCGAGTATTCGAGCTGCATCGCCGCGACCGGTTCGAAGCCTCGCCAGTCGGCGAGGGTCTGTGCGCGCCCGGCGAACCATGCCGGCGTATCCGACAGGCCGACGTAGCGGATCTTGCCGGTGCGCACCGCGTCGTCCATTGCGCGCATGACTTCGTCCACCGGCGTGACGCGGTCCCACGTGTGCAGGTAATACAAGTCGATGTAGTCGGTGCCAAGACGCTTGAGCGAACCGTCGAGTGCGCGCAGCAGATTTTTGCGGTGGTTGCCGCCTGCGTTCGGATTGCCGGTTTCGGCGTTGTAGCCGTATTTGGTCGCGATTACCAGCCGGTCACGCAGGCCGCGCGCCGCGACGAATTTGCCTAGCCATTTTTCGCTGGTGCCTTCGGTGTACAGATCGGCCGTATCGACAAAGTTGCCGCCCGCATCCACGTACAGGTCGAAGAGGCGCTGCGCCGATTTTTCCTCGGCGCCCCAGCCCCATTCGGTGCCGAAGGTCATCGTGCCGAGTGCGATCGGGCTCACGCGCAGGCCTGAGCGGCCGAGCAGGTTATAGCGGTTCATCGTCATGTCAGTCTCCTTGGGCGGTTACGCGGAACGAAGCGAGTCGATAGGGCTATCGTGCGCCGATTCTTTTCGTGGAAAAATGCCGCTTGTCTGCAAGAATTGTGAAGTCGGACTTAATAATAGGGGATGCGATGGATCCTGCTCAGTTGCCGGCGCTGATGGCGTTCGCGTCTGTCGCGCATCACGGCAGTTTTACGCGCGCGGCCGGTGAAACCGGCGTGACGGCGTCCGCGCTGTCGCAAACCATCCGCGCGCTCGAGACGCAGTTGAGCGTGCGTCTGTTCAACCGGACCACCCGGCGTGTGGCGTTGACCGAGGCCGGTGCGCAGTTTCTCGCGAGCGTGAAACCTGCGCTGGCGGCGCTCGAGGCCGCTTTCGAAGCGCTCGATGAAGCCCGTGATCAGCCCGCCGGCACGCTGCGCATCAACCTGCCACGGGTCGCGAGCGAGTTGCTGGTGCTGCCGCATCTGGCCGAATTCACGCGCCGCTATCCGCAGATCCGTCTCGACATGACACTCGACGACGGCCTCGCCGACGTGGTCGGCGCAGGCTTCGACGCCGGCATCCGGCTTGGTGAGCGTGTCGCGCGAGACATGGTCGCGGTGCCTTTGAGCGGCGAGATTCGCATTGTCGTGGCAGGCTCGCCGGCTTATTTCGAACGCTACGCACCGCCCGCGACGCCCTCCGATCTTGCCGCTCACGATTGCCTGCGTTATCGCTTCTCGACTAGCGGCGGTATCTATCGATGGGAGTTCGCGCCGCCGGACGACCCGGCGCGCGTGTTCGAGGTCGAGACGCGCGGCAGTCTCGTGACGAACGATCTGCGCACGATGGTGCAAGCGGCGGAGCAGGGCGTCGGTCTGCTGCACGTGATCGACGGCTATGTACGCGAGCAACTCGAAGACGGCCGGCTCGTGCGTGTGCTGGACGCGTGGTGTCCGAGCTTTCCGGGGTTCTATCTGTACACGGCGAGCCGCGCACAGATGCCGCTCAAGCTGCGTGCGCTGATCGATTTCCTGAAGGAAAAGCGCGGCGCCGGATGATGGCGCGTTCCGTTCACGTTCAAGCTGCGAGCCGCTTTTATTGTTTCAGGCAGGCGGTGGTGCGGCGCTCATTGATGCGCTCGACTTCCATGCGCCCGACTTCCACTGGTGTGCCGCTCGCCACAATCGTGCCGCGCGGTGAACTCCGCGGTGAACTCATTTCGCAACATAGGTAGATGTACGCTTGGTAAGCGCGGCATGCGCGGTCCATATTATTGAGACGTCTGTCTGTGACCCAGAGTGCGGTGGATAACGGACGCCCCAGGTACCGGCACGGAAGATGGCTATCTTCGCCCTTCGGAGAGTAACTATGGAAAGCGCTGTCTATTGGAACGGACGCCAGGTTGGAATCGAGTGCGCCGGGCGGATCTTATGGTTTTCGTCGGCGCCGAAGGAGGCGATCTCCGCGTACGGCACTCAGCGGACCGAGGAGGGCAAAGCGCTCACCGAAGATGTCTTCATGGCCCGCAACCTGGTTGTGATCGCGCGATGCGACAGGCTGGGTTTTTGAACCGTGACAACCGTGGCTAACGCGTTGGCTTTGTTTGGGGAAGTTCTGCATCGAGCAGCAATTGAAGTGCCGATAAATGAACTTGTGGCGCAGCGCTCGCGTGTCCTGCAGAAAGCAAAAAGCCCAGTCGCAATGACTGGGCTTTTTGCTTGAATCTGTTGGTGCCGGAAAGAGGAATCGAACCCCCGACCTTCGCATTACGAATGCGCTGCTCTACCGTCTGAGCTATTCCGGCATCAGGAGAAACGAGATTATAGGGACTTCTTTATGAGCTTGGCAAGCCCCTACACTTACTTTTTTGCTTCGAGGTGATAGCGCGTGACGCGGTCGACTTCGTTCTTCGAGCCGAGGAACACGGCCACACGTTCGTGCAAGCTTTTCGGGATAATGTCCAGAATGCGCTTCTCGCCATTAGTCGCTGCGCCGCCCGCCTGTTCGACGATGAACGCCATCGGGTTTGCTTCGTACATCAGGCGCAGCTTGCCCGGCTTGTCCGGCGTGCGCTTGTCGGCCGGATACATGAAGACGCCGCCACGATTCAGGATACGGTGCACGTCCGCCACCATCGACGCGACCCAACGCATGTTGAAGTCGCTCTGGCGCGGGCCTTCCTTGCCGGCATTCAGTTCGCCGATGTACTGCTGGACCGGTTCGTACCAGTGGCGCGCGTTCGACGCGTTGATCGCATATTCACGCGTTTCTACCGGAATACGTAAGTCGCTTTGCGTAAGCACCCACGAGCCGAGTTCGCGGTCGAGCGTGAAGCAGTTCACGCCGTTGCCGGTGGTCAGCACCAGCACGGTTTGCGGGCCATACACCGCATAGCCGGCCGCCACCTGCTGCGTGCCAGGTTGCAGGAACGACTGTTCGGTGGGTTGCTGGCCGTCGGGGCAGCGCAGCACCGAGAAGATCGTGCCGATCGACACGTTGACGTCGATGTTCGACGAGCCGTCGAGCGGATCGAACACCAGCAGGTATTCGCCCTTCGGGTAGTTGGCCGGAATCGGGAAGAACTGTTCCATCTCCTCCGACGCCATGCCGGCCAGGTTGCCGCCCCATTCGTTCGCTTCGAGCAGGATTTCGTTCGACAGGATGTCGAGCTTCTTCTGCACTTCGCCCTGGACGTTCTCGCTGCCCGCCGTGCCGAGAGCATCGCCCAGCGCGCCCTTGCTGACGTGGTAGCTGATCGCCTTGCACGCGCGCGCAACGACTTCGATCAAAAGGCGCAGATCGGCGGGCAGGTTGTTGGTCTCGCGCTGCTGCTCGATCAGGTACTTCGTGAGAGTGGTACGACGTTGCAAAGCCATTGCTGTACTCCGGGAGGCTTGAGGAATGTCTCGATTTTAACCGTTCGTTGTGTCGACTCCGTGCTTTTGAGATGAATAGGCGTGCGGCTGCGGGGTTCGGCTTTGCATTGCCGGGCGGCAGTCAGGCCTTGCGGCGTGCCTTGATGGTCGTGGCAGTGCCGCTCAGACTGGCTGCGAGCGCCGCCGCACGGGCGTGTTCGGCCGAGATCCTGGGCATTTTGGGGCGGTCCGCCTTGGGCAGCGGCTCGATCGCTGTCCAGATGGCTAACGCGAACCGCACGGCGGACACGAAGTCAGGACGAAAAAAAAGCCGGCAACATGTGCCGGCTTTCCGATGCCAGAAGCGCTGTCAGACGATCGTCATGCCAATGCCTTCTCCACGATCTCCCGCACGTCGCGCGACTTCACCTGCGAAGCGACTTTCTCCAGCGCCGCGCGCATGCCGTCGCGCAGCGTCGGCGTGAAGCGGCGCCACAATTCCAGCGAGCGGGCGAGGCGCGCGGCTACTTGCGGATTGAGGGCGTCGAGCGCGATGACCTGGTCCGCCCAGAACGCGTAGCCCGAACCGTCTTCGGCATGGAACTGCGCCGGATTTGCCGCGCAGAAGCTGAAAATCAGCGAGCGCGCGCGATTCGGGTTCTTCAGGTTGAACGCCGGATGCGTCATCAGCTTGCGCACGATGTCGATCACCGGACGCTGCGCGCTGCCGCGTTGCGTCGCCTGCAAAGCGAACCACTTGTCGATGACGAGCGGTTCCTTTTCGAAGCGTTGGTAGAAGTCGTCCAGTGCCTGCTGCGCCTCTGCGCTGCCGCCGTTGGCCGCCGACGCATTGAGCAGTGCCGCGAGCGCCGCCGAGCGGTCGGTCATGTTGTTGGCCGCGTCGTACTGCGCGGACGCGAGGTGCACGGCTTCAGCCGGGTCGTCCAGTTCCACGAGATACGCCAGCGCGAGATTCTTCAACGTGCGGTGACCGGAGGCCTCAGGCGTCGCTTCGTACGCACCCGGCGTGCGATGCTGCTCATACACCGTGAGCCAGTCCTTCTTCAGCGCGTTCGCGAGACGTTTGCGCACGAACTGGCGTGCCGCGTGAACCGCGGCCGGATTCGATTCGGCCATCTGCTCGGCCAGATACGCTTCCGACGGCAGCATCAACGCCAGTTCGCGAAACGCCGGCGAGAGCGTTTCGTCGGTCAGTACACGGGCGAATGCGGCAACGACCGAATCGTCGAGTTGCAGCGGCGCACCGGTCGCCGCGCGTCCGGCCAGCGCCAGCAACTCACGCGTGGCCAGCCGTTGGCCGGCTTCCCAGCGGTTGAACGGATCGCTGTCGTGCGCAAGCAGGAACGCAAGCTGTTCCGCCGAATAGTCGTATTCGACGATCACCGGCGCCGAGAAATTGCGCAGCAGCGAGGGCAGCGGTTCTTGCGCCACGTTGACGAACGTGAAGGTCTGTTCGGTCTGCGTGAATTCGAGCACGCGCGTGGTGGAGGCCGACGCGTTGGCTTCGCCTTCCAGTTGCAGCGGCAGATCCTTGCCGTCCTTACCGATCAAACCGATCGCGAACGGGATCAGCAGCGGTCCTTTTTGTGTTTCGCGCACGGCCGCAGCGGTTTCGCCATAACCTTGCGTGAGTGTCACGCTGTAGCGTTGCTGAGCGGCGTCGTACTTCGTGCGCACGGACACGCGCGGCGTGCCGGCCTGGCTATACCAGCCCTCGAATTGCGCGAGGTCGCGGCCATTCGCGTCGGCCAGCGCGTGACGGAAATCGTCGCAGGTCACCGCCTGACCGTCGTGGCGCTTGAAGTACAGGTCCATGCCTTGGCGAAAACCCTCGCGGCCGAACAACGTCTGATACATCCGCACGACTTCCGAGCCTTTCTCGTAGACGGTCATCGTGTAGAAGTTGTTGATCTCGACGTAGCTTTCCGGACGCACCGGATGCGCCATCGGACCGGCGTCTTCGGCGAACTGCATCTGGCGCAGCACGCGCACGTCTTCGATGCGTTTGGTGGCGCGCGCGGCTTCGTCGCTACCGTTGCTCTGGCCGCCTGCCATGTCGGCCGAGAATTCCTGATCGCGGAACACCGTCAGGCCTTCTTTCAGGCTCAGCTGGAACCAGTCGCGGCACGTGACGCGGTTACCAGTCCAGTTGTGGAAGTACTCGTGGCCGACCACCGCCTCGATGTTCGCGAAGTCGGTGTCCGTTGCCGTTTCGGGGTTCGCCAGCACGTACTTCGTGTTGAAGATGTTGAGCCCCTTGTTCTCCATCGCACCCATGTTGAAGTCGCTCACGGCGACGATCATGAAGCGGTCCAGATCGAGTTCGAGCCCGAAGCGCTCTTCGTCCCAGTGGATCGAGTGGATCAGCGAATCCATTGCGTGACGGGTCTTGTCGAGATCGTGCGGTTCGACCCATACCTGCAGCAGCTTTTCCTTGCCCGAGCCGGTCTTCACGCGCTCTTCGAGCGCGACCAGCTTGCCCGCGACCAGCGCGAACAGATAGCTCGGCTTTCTGAACGGATCTTCCCAGCGTGCGAAATGGCGGCCGTCCGGCAGATCGCCTTCTTCAAGCAGATTGCCGTTCGACAGCAGCACTGGATAGGCGGCCTTGTCGGCGCGCAGCGTGACCGTGAAGGTCGCCATCACGTCCGGGCGGTCGAGGAAGTAGGTGATGCGGCGGAAGCCCTCGGCCTCGCACTGCGTGAAGAAGTTGCCGCACGACACATAGAGGCCCGACAGCGTGGTGTTCTCCGCCGGATTGCAAATGCTGGTGAGCGTCAGCTCGAAAGCGTCCGGCACGTTGTCGAGGATCAGGCCGTGCTCGTGCGCATGCGCATTGATAAAGGGCAAGCCGTCGATGGCGGCGCTGACGAACTCGAGTTGCTCGCCCATCAGTTCGAGATGGGCGGCGCGGGCGGCGTCCGGATTGCGGCGCACGCGCATCGTATTTTTGACGACGGTGCGTTCGGGGACCAGATCGAACTCCAGTGCGACGGTGTCGATCAGGAAGGCGGGCGGCGCGTAATCGGCGCGGCGGATCACATTGGGCGTTGCGGTATCGGCCATGGCGTTCTGTAGTGATGGGACTCGAGCCGTCACGCGCGGGAAGGGCACGCGAGCCGGGCTTGTCGGGCCATTGTACAAAGCCTCGGCGGATCGTGCGGGGCGAACTTTTTACCGAATCGCCAGGTCAGCGTATTATCGGTCGCGCTTTCGTGGGGCGCGCCTAGCGGGGCGCGCCTTGGCGGCACGCGCCTCAGCGGGGCGCCTTGGCGCGCGAAAGCGTGCACACGAACGAACCCGGCCAGGACTGGCGATAACAGGCAACACGAGGTAGACCATGAAAATCGATCGATGGACCCGCCGCGCTACGCTGCTGATAGCGGCGCTGACGGTGCTGCTGTCCGGCTGCACGACCTACGTGACCACCCAGGTCACGGCGTTCTCCGACTGGAACGGCAGCGACGCCACCCGGACCTATGCGTTCACCCGCGCGGCGGATCAAAAGAACAACCTCGAACTCTCCACTTACGAACGCATCGTCGCCAACGAACTCGCGCCGCATGCGTTCCGTCAGGTCGACGCATCGCAAGCGCGTTATCTGGTCGGGCTGTCGTATGGCATTCGCTCGGACATCGTGACGGTCGCCGAGCCGGTCTATTACAACCCGTGGCCGGCGCCCTATTGGGGCCGGCCGTTCGATCCGTGGGGTCCATGGGGACCTTACCCGGCCGGGTACGTGAATCAGAGCTACCCGATCTACACGCACCTGCTCGGCGTACGGATCACCGAGCGTGCAACCGGCAAGGAGGTCTACAACGTGACGGCGCGCAATTCCGGCGGCGAATCGTCGTTGGTGCGAGCCATGCCTTATCTGGCGCGTAGCGCGCTGGCCGACTTCCCGCTCGGCAACAGCGTCGTGCACACGGTGAAGATTCCGCTCGACAACAACGGCGGGTCGTCGAACGAGGTTGCCGTAACGGGTGCTGCGCCCGCTGCGCCGGCATCAGCCGCGAAGGCCGTGCAATAAGGCGCAAACGCTGCGTCGAACCGCATACGCTGCGGCGCAACAAAAAACGGCCCGGCAGGCGATTCCTGCCGGGCCGTTCTGTTCCGGAGCTTGCGCGCCCAGGCCGGGAGTTCCTGGCCGCCGCGCCTAGACGCCGACGCCGAACAACGCCATCGCCCCCAGCACCACGAACATCACGGCGGCGATGCCGTGCACGACATTGGTCGGCAGCTTGTGGGCGAAGCGGTCGCCGAGCAGGATCGCCGGCACGTTGGCGATCATCATACCGAGCGTCGTGCCCGCCACCACGCCGAAGAAATCGTGAAAGCGCGCCGCGAGGGCGACGGTCGCGATCTGCGTCTTGTCGCCCATTTCCGCGAGAAAAAAGGTCACCACGGTTGCGCCGAATACGCCGAAATGCGTGCGGTTGGTGTTGGCTTCTTCGTCGGCGAGTTTGTCGGGCACCAGAATCCACAAGCCCATGCCGATGAACGACGCGGCCAGCGCCCAGCGCATGATGGTCGGGGTGAGCAGCGAGCCGAGCCACGCACCGAGCGCGCCGGCGCAGGCATGATTGACGAGGGTGGCGGCCAGCACGCCGAGAATGATCGGCAGCGGTTTGCGATAACGGGCGGCAAGAACGAGCGAGAGCAATTGCGTCTTGTCGCCGATTTCGGCGAGCGTGACCGCTCCGGTCGAAATAAGAAAAGCGTGGTCCACGTTTTGATTTTCCCCGGGCCGAGATATGAACGAGCGACGACCCACGACACGCCGGGCCCTCTTGCGGCGCGTGTGGATCATCGGTCTCGCCAGGCCAGAGGCTGCGTCTGCCATGGCCTTGCAGGCCAAGTCTGTTGACAGGCGCCCCCGCGAATCACACGCTCGACGCACCCAGATCACAGCGGCGCGGACGTGTCGCGGGGCGGCTACTCCCCAATGAGGGACGGAGTATAACAGGACAGAACTCGCGCGACGCCTGAATCCGCCACCGCCGCCACTCATAAAACGGCGCAACAGCCGGCTGCGTCAGTCGCATTAGCTGTGGCGCATAAGCAGGGCGGCGAGCGAAATCGCCGAACTGCGCACCGAACTGAGCACCGAACTGAGCCGAAGTGTGCCGAAGTGTGCCGAACTGCAACAGGTGTGTTGAATGGCAAATGAAAGCATGGGTGGCCGCATTTGCCGGGTGCGAGACTGAACAGCCCGGGGCGAACGGCTTTCCAGCGCAATCACGGCGCGCAGAAATGCCGCCGGAGTATCGGATGGCCGACGCAAAACCGTCCGTCGCCTCGGCGATACGGATACAGATGGATACGTCTTTTGTGGCTGATTTAATTCACAATATTCAGTATGATTCCCGGCGACCACAGGGAGCCTCGAATAATCCAACCCTAAATCGGCTATGGCGGCTCAATAAATGGGGCCGTGTGCCGTTATATCGTTGAACCTCATAAGAAGATTGGATTGACCCCTTGTTTGGAGATTGCCGGTCCGCGCGGCGCGCACATGCTGTGACGGCGTGTATCCCGTCAGGCGCACTCAGCCTTTCCTCGCTTCTACGCGCGAACACCGATATGCCCGATCTGCACTGGACCATTCCGGTCGCTCGCTGGTCTAGCTGGCCTGCTGCCGCATCTGCCGCACCCGATATTGGCTTTATCGAGCCGATCGTGCGGCGTCGCCTGAGCACTTTGTCCAGAATCGCCCTGAAGGTGGCGCATGATTGCGTGGCGCAGGATGACGTGCGGGTCGTGTTTGCCTCGCGCCACGGCGAATTGCGGCGTACCACCGACATCCTGCGCGCGATCAGCGCGGGGGAGCCGGTGTCGCCGACCGCGTTCAGCCTGTCCGTGCTGAACGCAATGACCGGTGTGTTCGGCATTGCGCGCGGCGACCGCTCGGCCGCCAGCGCGATCTCCGCCGGCGCCGAAACGCTCGGCTACGCGCTGCTCGAGGCGTACGCGCAATATGCGGCGCAGCCTGGGTCGCCGGTGCTGCTGGTGTACGCCGACGAACCGGCCGATCCCGCGTACGGCACCATTGAAGACGAAGTGCAGGGCGGCGCGATCGCGATCCTGCTGAACAAGGACACGGCAGCCGGCCAACTCGTCTGCACGCTGTCCGGCGCGGGCGCGGCGGTTGCGTCTGAGCCGGCCAGTCTGGCGGACCCGGCAAGCCGGGCAGACGCAGACGAGCGGTTTGCGACCCAGAGCCAGGCGCTGCAACACTGTCTCGACACCCGCGAGTCCGCAGCCTGGCAAGGCATCGGCGCCACGTGGCATTGGAGCTGGCATGACAGCGCGGCTTGATTACGGCTGGCGGTTCTGCGCGACGGGCATGGCCTTCGTGATATTCGGCATCTGCGGCGTGCTGTTCTCGGTGCTGGTGTTTCCGTTTGCGTGGCTGTGGCCGCATCGGGCGTCGCGTCAGCGTGGGGTGACGAGCGTGATCCATGGGTTTTTCCGCGTGCTGGTCGCGGTGTTGCAGCGCATCGGCGTGATGGAGCTCGAGGTGTCGGGCGCACAGGTGTTGCGCGCGGGCGGTCCGGCGATTGTCGTCGCCAATCACCCGACCTATCTCGACGTGATGGTGCTGCTATCGTTGACGCCGCGCGCCTGTTGCGTGGTGAAAAACGCGCATTGGAGCAACCCGTGTTTCTGGGGGATCGTGCGCTCGGCTGAATATGTGAGCAATGCCGATCCATCGGAACTCGTCGACGCCGGCGCGCGGCAGCTTGCGGCAGGCTATACGATGATCATTTTTCCCGAGGGCACGCGCAGCCCCGCGCCGAACCGGCTGCACGCCTTTTCGCGCGGTTTCGCGCACATGGCGCTGAAAGCCGGCGCGCCGATCGTGCCGGTGCTGATGGATTGCGATCCGCCGGCGTTCACCAAGCAGATGCGCTGGTACGACGTGCCGGCGCGTGCTTTCCGGATGCGCGTGAACGTGCTCGAGCCGCTTGGCGTCGAGCAGCTTGCGGCACACGACACTTCACCGTCTCTCGCGGCGCGCAGCGTGACAAGCGCCATCGAAGCACACATTACTCAGCACCTGGTCGATTATGGATTCTTTAAAACTGGAAATTAAACAGCTTCTGATCGAAGCGCTCGATCTGGAAGACCTGAGTCCCGCCGATATCGACGACGATGCCCCGTTGTTCGATACGGACGGCATCGGGCTCGATTCGATCGACGCGCTCGAAATCGGCATCGTGCTGCGCAAACAATACCAACTGACCATCGCAGCGAACGACGAACGCACGCGCGAACACTTCCGTTCGATCAGCACACTGGCCGCGCTGGTCGCCAGCCAGCGCGAAGCGGCGCACGCTGTGAACGAAACCACAAAGAAGGGGGAATAAATCGTGTCCGAGGCAGATATTCTTGAGCGCATCCGCGCCATCTTCAAAGAGAACTTCGCGATCGAGCCGGAACGCGTGACGCCCGAGGCGAACCTGTTCGAAGACCTCGATCTCGACAGCATCGACGCCGTCGACCTCGCGATCAAATTGCAGGAAATGACCGGCCGCCGCATCAAGCCGGAAGAGTTCAAGTCGGTGCGCACGGTCGGCGATGTGATCGGCGCGGTCGAATCGCTGCTGGCGGCGCAGGGCTGATGCCATCCGTGCGCTCGCGCATGCAAGCGGCGGTCAGTCCGCCCGGAGAGGCCACGCCCGGCACTGAGCGCAGCTGGACCAAGACTGTCGTTCAGGTCGTGCTGAAGCTCGCGTATCCCGCGCTGATTCTGTGCGCGTGGCGTTGGGACACGCCCCGCGTTGTCGGCTGCATGCTGTTCGCTATTTTGTGGCTGCAACGCTGGGCGGGCAGCGGCGCGGTCGCGACGTCGCTGCGGCGGCTCTCTGCAATCGATTGGGCGGTGGCCTTGTTGCTGAGCTGCGCATCGGCGGCGATCGTGCTGACCAATAGCGAGCTGCTGTTGCGCCTCTATCCGTCGCTCGTCAATCTCGGGCTATTGATCGCGTTCGGCGCGACGCTTGTGCGCGGCCCGTCGATGATCGAAAAATTCGCCCGGCTGGGCAATCCGGATCTGCCGCCGGCCGCCGTGCGTCATACGTGCCGCGTGACGCAGGTGTGGTGCATGTTCTTCGTGCTGAACGGCGCGTTTTCCGCTTACACCGCTTTGTACTGGAGCCGCGCGAACTGGTCGCTCTACAACGGCGCGATCGCATACGGGCTGGTCGGCCTGCTGCTGGTGGCCGAAGTAATCTGGCGTTATCTGGTGGTGCTGCCGCGAGCCGCGCGTTCGGAGGCCGCATGATCGCGTTGCACGATCTGCTGTCGGCAACGCATGGCACGGCGGCCGCTCATGCTCCTGCGCTGTCGGCAACACATGGCACGGCGGCCGCTCATGCTCCTGTGAATGCGCCGGTATGCCGCGACGGCGGCACGGTGCTCGACCGCGTCGCGTTTCGCGCGCGCGTGTCGAGCCTGGTAGCGTGCTTGCGCGAGCAGGACGTGAAACGTTACGCGCTGTGCATCGACGATCCGTTCGATTTCGCCTGCACGCTGTTCGCGTTGTTCGCGTGCGGCAAGGAGCCGGTGATTCCGGCGAATGCGACCCCCGGCTATCTTGCCGATCTCGCCGATGCCTACGACGCCGTGCTGACCGATGCGGACCTGCCTGCGTTCGTGCCGGCGCCGGCCGAAGCGCAAACAATCACCGATCACGCCATCGATCCGCAGGCCCCGTTGACGCTCTACACATCGGGCAGCAGCGGCACCCCCAAGCCGATCCGCAAGACGCTCGCGCAATTCGACGCCGAAGTGCATACGCTCGAAAAGCAGTGGGGCGCCCTGATCGGCGACGCGACGATGCTCGCAAGCGTGCCGCATCACCATATCTACGGTTTGCTGTTTCGCGTGTTGTGGCCGCTCGCCGCCGGCCGCGCGTTCGACCGCGCAATCAGCATCGAGCCGCTGCATTTGCAAACGCAAATCGCGCAATGCGGCGCGGCGGCGATCGTTTCGACGCCCGCGCAATTGTCGCGCTGGCCGGCGTTGCCCGGCTTTGCCGCGTTGACGCCGGCGCCGCACGCGTTCTTCTCATCCGGCGGCCCGCTCGCACTGGAAGCCGCACAGGAATACGCCGCCGCCTACGGCGCCGCGCCGCTCGAAATCTACGGCAGCACGGAAACCGGCGGCATCGCGTGGCGCCGCCAGGATCAGACCGATGCATGGCAACCGGTGGCGGGCATCGAAGTGCGCCGCGACGAAGACGGTGCACTCAACGTTCGCTCGCCCCATCTCGACCACCGCGGCTGGCATCGTACCGACGACAAGATCGCCTTCGATGCCGATGGCCGCTTCCGCCTGCAGGGCCGGCTCGATCGCGTGCTCAAGCTCGACGGCAAGCGCGTGTCGCTGCCGGAACTCGAAGCGCGTCTCGCGCTGCATCCGTATGTCGCGCAAGCGGCGATCGCGCCGTTGGAAGGCGCGTCGCGCGAGCGCGTCGGCGCGGTGGTCGCGCTGACTGAAGCGGGTAGCGAGGCATTGCGCGGCGAGGGCCGCGTGCTGCTCGCGCACACCTTGCGCCGCCATCTGTCCGCCTATTTCGATGCGGTGGTGCTGCCGCGCCATTGGCGCTTTCGCATCACGTTGCCGTTCGATGCGCGCGGCAAGCTGCCGGTGGCGGTCGTCGCCGCCGCTTTCGACGCCCGTGCGGACGGCGTCGAAGTGCTCGCCGAAGCGCGCTCTGCCGACTCGCTGCATTACGAACTGCGCGTGCCGCCGACGCTCGTGCATTTCGCCGGCCATTTTCCCGGCCTGCCGATTCTGCCGGGCGTCGTGCAGGTCGACTGGGCGATGCGTCTGGCCGCCGAACATGTGCCGGCCGTGCGCCAGCTTGCGTCGATCGACCGGCTCAAGTTCATGGCGCCGGTGCCGCCGGGCGCGCTGCTGAATCTGACGCTCGCGCACGATGCCGCACGTCGGCGCGTGCAGTTCGCGTATCGGCTGGCCGGACGCGAATGCGCGTCCGGTGTGATCGTGTATCGGGAGCCCGCGTGATGAGCTTCGTCCCGTGCATCGTCATTCCGATCTACAACCACAAAGAGGCGATCGGCGCGACCGTCGCCAATCTGGCGGTGCACGGTCTGCCGCTCGTCGTCGTCGATGACGGCAGCGACGCGGCGACCCAGCAGGTGCTCGCCGCGCTCGCCGAACACTACGCAGGCCAGCTCACGCTGCTGCGCTTGCCGGTCAACGGCGGCAAAGGCGCGGCGGTGATGGCGGGTCTGCGGGCGGCGCGCAAAGCGGGCTACACGCACGCGCTGCAGATCGACGCCGACGGCCAGCACGACGCCACCGACGTGCCGCGTTTCATTGCCGCTGCGCAAGCCGAACCGGGCGCGGTGATCCTGGGCCGTCCGGTCTACGACGACAGCGTGCCGAAGTCGCGCCTCTACGGCCGTTATCTGACGCATGTGTGGGTGTGGATCGAAACGCTCTCGCCGACGATCCGCGATTCGATGTGCGGCTTCCGTCTGTATTCGCTCGCGCTGGTCTGCGAGCTGATCGACAACGTGCGATTGCCGACGCGGATGGACTTCGACATCGAGATTCTCGTGCGTCTCCATTGGCGGCGCGTGGCGTTCCGCTCGATCCCCACACGTGTTACCTACGCCGCCGACGGCTTATCGCATTTCGACGTGCTGTGGGACAACGTGCGTATCAGCCGCAGTCATACGCGGCTCGTGTTCGGCATGCTGTGGCGTCTGCCGATGCTGCTCGCGCACAAAGCGATGCCGCGGCGTTCGTCCGTTTGCGCGTCAACTGCAGGCGAGCAGGACGCGCAGCATTGGTGGCGTATCGCCGAGCGCGGCAGTCACCTGGGCATGTCCTTGCTCGCGCTCAGCTGCAAGCTCTTCGGCCGGCGTTTTACCGCACTGTGGCTGCATCCGGTCGTCGCATATTTTCTGCTGACGGGACGCGCCGCGCGCGAAGCGTCGAGCAACTACTTCACGCATCTCAGCCGCGCCGCGCCGCAGGAGCGCACGCCGCGTCCGGGATGGCTGTCGGCGTATCGGCACATGCTGGCGTTCGCGCAATCCGGCTTCGACAAGCTGGCTGCATGGTCCGGCCGTGTCAGCAACGCGGACGTCCAGTTCGACGATCCGTCGGCCTTCGAAGCGCTGGTCGCGAGCGGCAAGGGCGCGCTCGTGATCGGCGCGCATCTCGGCAATCTGGAGATGACTCGCGCGCTCGCCGCGCAAGGCGCGCACGCGAAGGTCACGGCGGTCGTCTACACGGAACACGCGCGGCGCTTCAATAGCGTGCTGGCGTCGGCGAACAGCGAGTTCGCGCGGCATCTGCTCGAAGTCAGCGACTTCGGGCCGCAGACCGCGATGATGATGCAGGAGCGCGTCGATGCGGGCGAGTTGCTGGTGATCGTCGGCGACCGCGTGCCCGCGCACGAAACGGGCCGCACGACCGAAGCGCAATTTCTCGGCTCGGCCGCGCCGTTCGCGCAGGGCCCGTATGTGCTCGCGCACGCGCTGGGCTGCCCGGTCTATCTGTTCTTCTGCCTGAAAGAGCGCGACGGCTATCACCTTTATTTCGAGCCGTTCGCCGAGCGCATCGAGTTGCCGCGCCGCGAGCGCGCGCAGCATCTGGCGGCGTGGGCGCAGCGTTATGCGGCGCGTCTCGAACACTATTGCCGTAAGGCACCTTATCAATGGTTCAACTTTTTCGATTTCTGGGCCAGCCCCAAGCGAGGCGCGAATGGCCGAACATGATCTGATCGACGACGCAAATGTGAACGCACAGGCTGCTCGAGCGGCGCAAGCGGCTCAAGCGGCGCCGGTGGCGCAGGTGGTGATCGGCGGCCGCAAGCTGACGATCGAAGAGGTCGTCGCGATCGCTCAGCATCGCGCGCCGGTTGCGTTGAGCGCCGATCCGGCGTGGCGCGGGCGCATCGAACGCGGCGCGAATTTCCTGCGGCGGCATCTCGCGGCGGGCGCGACCGTGTATGGCGTCAACACCGGTTACGGCGACGCTTGTGTGGTCGACGTGCCGATGGAACTGGTCGAAGCATTGCCGCTGCAACTGACGCGCTATCACGGCTGCGGCATGGGCGCCTATCTCGACGACGCGCAGACGCTTGCAGTGATCGCCGCGCGCCTCAACTCGCTGGCCTATGGTTTTTCCGGCGTGCGTACCGTGTTGCTCGAACGGCTGGCCGATCTGATCAACCATCGCGTGTTGCCGCGCATTCCGTCTGAAGGATCGGTCGGCGCGAGCGGCGATCTGACGCCGCTCTCGTATGTCGCCGCTGCATTGGCGGGCGAGCGTGACGTCGTGTTCGAAGGTTGCTTGCGCGACGCGCGCGAAGTGTGGACCGAACTCGGCCACGTCCCGTTGACGCTCGCGCCGAAAGAAGGCCTCGCGCTGATGAACGGCACGGCGGTGATGACGGGCCTCGCGTGTCTCGCGTTCGCGCGAGCCGATCATTTGACGCGGCTGACGGCGCGCCTCACGGCGCTCTCGACTGTCGCGCTCGACGGCCGCGCCGCGCACTTCGACGCGATGCTCTTCGAAGTGAAGCCGCACGCGGGCCAGGCCGAAGCCGCCGCATGGATTCGCGCCGATCTGGCAGGACGCGACGATACGCCGGGACATCGCTTGCAGGACCGGTATTCGATTCGCTGTGCGCCGCATGTGATCGGCGTCGCGCGCGATGCTTTGTCGTGGGTGCGCCGCGATGTCGAGAACGAACTGAACAGCGCCAACGACAACCCGCTGATCGACCCGGACAACGAACGCGTGCTGCACGGCGGCAACTTCTACGGCGGCCACATCGCGTTCGCGATGGACGCGCTGAAGGTGGCCGTCGCCAATCTCGCCGATCTGATGGACCGGCAACTCGCGCTGCTGGTCGACGTGAACTTCAACAACGGCTTGCCGCGCAATCTGTCGGGCGCCGCGCCGGCGCGTGCCGCGATCAATCACGGCTTCAAGGCGGTGCAGATTTCGTCGTCCGCATGGACGGCCGAAGCGTTGAAGAACACGATGCCCGCCAGCGTGTTTTCGCGTTCGACCGAAGCGCACAATCAGGACAAAGTGAGCATGGGCACGATCGCCGCGCGCGACTGTTTGCGCGTGCTGGAGTTGACCGAACAGGTCGCCGCCGCGCACACGCTGGCAACGGTGCAGGCCGCACGCTTGCGCTTGAGGATCGACAGCGCGACGCCGATCCCCGCGCCGCTGCAACGGTTCATCGATAGCGTGACGGCACAATCGCCGTTCGTCGATGAAGACCGCGCTTTGGAACATGAACTGCGTGCGTTGACCGCGCGCATCGCCGCTTGCGAGTTGCTGGACGACTATCGCGGAGGCGCGAACGCATGACCGAATCCCGCAAAGTGCTCACGGCGAGCGCGACGGTCGAAGTGCCGTTTCACGATGTCGATGCGATGAACGTGTGCTGGCACGGCCACTATCTGAAGTACTTCGAGATCGGCCGCGCCGCGCTGCTGCGCACGTTCGACTACGACTATCGCGAGATGCAGGCCTCAGGCTATCTGTGGCCGGTCGTCGAGGCGCATCTGAAGTATGTACGGCCGGCCACCTACGGTCAGCAGATCGAAGTGCGCACGCAACTGCTCGAACACGAAAACCGCCTGAAAATAGGCTATGAAATCGTCGACTGCGCATCCGGCGCGCGGCTGACGAAAGGTTACACGATTCAGGTCGCCGTCGATGCCGCGACGCAGGAATTGCAGTTCGTGTCGCCGCCCGTCGTCTTCGACAAACTGGAGCGCGCATGGGCACGATGAAGTTCCGCGGCATGGTGGCGGGCGTGTTGTTCACGCTAAACGCGACGGCGGCCATACCCGCATTGGCGGCGGCTGCCACGCCTGAGGCAGGCAACCCCGCCCTGGTCTCGCAGATCGCCTCGCATCTCGCGCAAGCGAAGGGCGTTCGCGCGCAATTCACGCAGACACAAACGCTCGCCGCGATGAAGCAGCCGCTCGTCAGCACCGGCTCGCTGCTGTTCTTTCGCGAGCGCGGCGTGATCTGGCAGATCGACACGCCATACAAAGCCACTTACGTGATCACCGATGCAGGCGTCGCCGAAGTGAACGCCAACGGCCAGCGTGTGACGGCACACAGCGCGCAAGGCACCCGCGGCGTCGCGCAGGTGTCGAAGATGATGCGCGCGATGCTCGGCGGCGATCTGTCGGCGCTGTACTCGCAATTCGACGTGCAAGCCGAAGGCAGCGCCGCGCAATGGCGCATGCAGCTCACGCCGAACCAGCCGCAACTCGCGCAATCGATCAAAGGTTTGCAGATGAACGGCGGAGACTATCTGCAAAGCCTGCGCATCACGCTGGCGAACGGCGACGTCACGAAGCTCGACTTCGCGAAAAGCGCGGCGCTCACCGAGCCGACGCCCGCCGAGCGCACTTTGCTCGGGGCGCCGTAATGCAGATGCTGCAACGGCGGTCCGCGAAACAGGCGTGGGGCATGCGCGCCGCGTGGCTGCTGCTCGCGCTCGTCGCGGCGCTGTACTGCGGCTGGCGTTTCGCCGGGCCGTCGCCGTTGCAGACCAATCTGCTCGCGTTGTTGCCTGCTACTGAAGCGGACCCGGTCGCCGAAAAAGCGGTCGATACGCTGGCCAGCGCGCTCGGCGACCGCACGGTATTTCTCGTCACCAGCCACGACGACGCGCACGCGAAAGCGGCGGCCAGACAACTCGGCGCGTCATTGCGGAAGAGCGGGGCGTTCGGCTCGGTGACGGCGGAATTGCCGCCGTTCGACCTGTCGCAGATTGCCGCGTTGTACATGCCGTATCGCTTCGGCCTGCTGACGCCTGCGGACCGCGCGGCGCTGGCTGGCGGTTCGGCCACGTCATTGCACGACGCCCCGCAGGAAGTCCCCTTGGGGGACGCCCTCGCTCAACGCATCTACAGCCCTTTGCGTGGCGGCCTGACCACGCCGCTCGCCGACGATCCGTTCGGCTGGCTCGAGCACTGGCTCGCGGACCTGCCGCTGGCAACCTCGAATCTCGAACTCGAAGACAACCTGCTGGTTGCGCATCGCGGCGCGGCCACCAGCGTGCTGATTGTCGCAACGCTGCCGGGCTCCGCGTACGAATCGAAGACGCAACACGCCGTGCTCGATGCGCTCGCACACAGCGAGAGCGCGTTGAAACAGTCGTTCCCCGACGTGTCGGTCGCACGAACCGGCGCGGTGTTCTATGCGGAATCGGCGCGCAGCGCGTCCGAGCGTGAGGTGCATCTGATCGGCGTCGCGTCACTGTGCGGGATCGCGCTGCTGATGCTGTGGGTGTTCCGCTCGCCGCGTCTGCTCGTGCTCGGCTTCGTTTCGACGGCGCTCGGCATCGTCTGCGCGCTGGCCGTGACGATGCTGGTGTTCGGCAAGCTGCATCTGTTGACGCTGGTGTTCGGCGCGAGCCTGATCGGCGAAGCGGTCGACTATTCGATTCAGTACTTCGTCGTCTATCTGGGCGGCGGGCGCGATTGGGATGCGCGCCGCGGCGCCCGCGCAGTGCGTCCGGCGTTGACCGTGGCGCTCGCCACCAGCCTGCTTGGTTACGCGATCCTGACCTGGGTGCCGTTTCCCGCGCTCAAGCAGATCGCGTGCTTCGCGATGGTCGGCATTGTGACCGCGTTCGCCTCCGTGCTGTGGCTGTTGCCGGCGCTGCTCCCGGGTGCGCCCAAGCGTGGTCCGCGGCGCCTGTTCGCCGGGGCCTCGCGTTTGCTCACGGTGTGGCATCGGACGATTGGCGGCAAGCGTGCGTGGTTCGTGGCGGCGCTGTTGCTGATCGTCGCGATTCCGGGCTGGTTGCGGCTCACAAGCGATGACGATATTCATTTGCTGATCCAGCGCGATCCGTCACTGGTCGCGCAGGAAAACAAGGTGCGCGACGCGGTCGGCGTCGATAACAGCGCGCAGTTTTTTGTCGTGCGCGGTGAGACGCCGGAACTCGTGCTGGAACGCGTCGAAGCGCTGGGCGCGAAACTGGACGCGTTGAACGGCACCGCGAACAAGGTTGGCAGCTATCAGTCGGTCGCTCAATTCGTGCCGTCCGCGAAGCAGCAGAATGAAGACCGCGCGTTGCTCGCGCAGCATGTATTCAACGATCCGGCGGCGTTGCGCGCAACGCTGCTTCAGGCCGGCTTCAAAGACGAAGTCGCCGACGCGTGGCTCGCCGCCTATGCAAAGCCGCAGCCGCTGCTGACGGTCGATAAGTGGCTCGCCGCACCGTGGTCGCAACCCTACAGGCATCTGTGGCTGGGCGAAGTCGATGCGGCCGCGAGAGCTTACGCCGCCGTCGTGATTCCGCAAGGCGTGACGCCGCAAAACGAACCGGCGCTGATCGCCGCGGCGCACGCGCTGCCTGGTGTCGCTTTTGTCGACAAGGCCGCGAGCGTGTCGAAGCTGTTCGGCGCGTATCGCGTGGATAGCGGCTGGTGGCTCGGCGGTGCGTTGGCGCTGGTGCTGATATTGCTGATGCTGCGTTACGCCCCGAAGGAAGTCCCCCGCCCCGAAGGAAGTCCACTTGGGGGATTGGGGGACCGCGTGCGCGGCGGCGTCGCCGTGACGCTGCCGGTGCTGCTCGCGGTCGGCGTCACACTGGCGGTATTCGGCTACGCTCACGTGCCGCTCAATCTTTTCAACTGGCTCGCGCTAATGCTGGTGCTCGGCGTCGGCGCAAACTATGCCGTGTTCCTGCGTGAAGGCTGTTTGCGCACGGACGCCGATCTCGGCGCGGTGTGGACCGGCGTGCTGCTGTCGGCGGCGACCACGCTGCTGTCGTTCGGCATGCTCAGCATGAGCGCGATGCCCGCGCTGAAGAGCTTCGGCGCCACGCTTGCGCTCGGCATTGCGGTGTCGGTGCTGCTCGCGCCGATCGGCATGCCATCGGAATCAAGGAGGGCCGCATGAACGCGCCACCCGTTTATTTGCACGCGCTCGGCATGATCAACGCGCTCGGCGGCGATCTCGATGCGATCGTTCCCGCGCTGGCCTCAGCGCGCGCGCCTGGCATGGCGCATGCGCATACCGGCATCGGCGAGGCGTTTGTCGGCAGCGTGTTCGCACCGCTGGATCTCGCGCCGCCGGCTTCGCTCGCACGTTACGATTGCCGCAACAACCGGCTGCTGCTCGCCGCCCTCGCGCAGATCGCACCCTCGATCGAAGCGGCGCGCGAGCGTTACGGCGCGCATCGAATCGGTGTGGTGCTCGGCACCAGCACGTCCGGCATCGAGGCGGCCGAGGCCGCATTCGTCTACCAGGCGCAGGCGGGCGACCTGCCGGCCAACTTCAATTACCGGCAGATGGAGATCGGCACCGCCGCGCCGTTCGCCGCCGCCGCGCTCGGTCTGCACGGTCCCGCGTACACGATCTCGACCGCTTGCACGTCGAGCGCGAAAGCCTTCGTGTCGGCGCGCCGGCTGCTGCAATTGCGACTCTGCGACGCCGTGGTGGTGGGCGGCGTCGACTCCCTGTGCGAGCTGACGGTGCAGGGTTTTGCGTCGCTCGAATCGACCAGCACGGTGCGCAGCAATCCGATGAGCCGCAACCGCTGCGGAATCAACGTCGGCGAAGGCGCCGCCGTGTTCCTGATGAGCCGGGACGAAGGCGCGGTGAGGCTGGCGGGCGCAGGGGAATCGAGCGACGCGCATCACATCTCCTCGCCGGATCCGCAAGGCATCGGCGGCGAACTCGCGTTGCGCGAGGCGCTGGCCGATGCGGGCGTCGCGCCTTCGGCGATCGGCTATGTGAATCTGCACGCCACCGCCACGCGCAAGAACGACGAGATGGAAGCGAATCTGATGGCGCGCGTGTTCGCCGACGGCGTCGCGACCAGCGGCACCAAGCCGCTGACCGGTCATCAACTCGGTGCGGCGGGGGCGACCGAACTCGGCTTCGCATGGCTGACGCTGGCGCATGAAAATGTCGCGTTGCCGCGTCATCTGTGGGACGGCGAAGCAGATCCGGCGTTGCCTGCGCTGGAGCTCGTCGAGAGCGAGCGGTTTTTGCCGCGCGGCGCAGGCGAGCAATATGTGATGAGCAATTCGTTTGCCTTCGGCGGCAGCAATGTCAGCCTGATCCTCGGCCGGTGACGCGCGCAATGACTCAGACGCTCCCTATCCACGATCTCGTGCGGCAACCGATCGACGCGATCCTGCCGCATCGCGGCACCATGTTGCTCATCGACGCGGTGAGCACGTTCAGCGATGAAGCGCTGAGCGCACTGGCCACCGTGCATGCCGACGCATGGTATGCGGACGCCGACGGCGCCATGCCCGCGTGGATCGGCATCGAGCTGATGGCGCAGGCGATCGCCGCGCATGTCGCGCTGCGGGCGATGCGCGCGGGCGGCGGCGCGCGTCCGGGCGTGCTGCTCGGCTCGCGCAGCTACAAGGCGCTCGTGCCGGCCTTCACGAGCGGCGCGCAATTGCGCATCGGCGTGACAGAATTGCTGCGCAGCGAAGAAGGCCACAGCGCCTACGAATGCACGATCCACCACGGCGACGTGAGTTGCGCCGAGGCGGTCGTCAAAGTGTTTCAACCACCCGATTTTCGGTCATTCATCGAGGGGAGTTTCAGTTCATGAGCCGGCGTGTTCTCGTTACCGGCGCAAGCCGCGGCATCGGCCGCGCGATTGCGTACAAGTTGGCCGCCGACGGTTTCGCGGTGTCCGTGCATTGCCGCACGGGCCGCAGCGAAGCCGAAGCGGTCGCGACGGGCATCGCCGCGCAAGGCGGCGCGGCGCGCGTACTGCAATTCGACGTGCGTGAGCGCGCGGTGTGCCGCGAAGTGCTCGAAGCGGATGTGGCCGCGAACGGCCCGTACTACGGCATCGTGTGCAGCGCGGGCGTGACCCGCGACGCCGCCTTCCCGGCGCTCACGGAAGAAGACTGGGACATCGTGATCGAAACCGGTCTCGACTCGTTCTACAACGTCGTCCATCCGCTGACTATGCCGATGGTGCGCGCGAAGAAGGGCGGGCGCATCGTCACGATCGCGTCGGTGTCGGGCGTGATGGGCAATCGCGGCCAGGTCAACTACAGTGCCGCGAAGGCCGGTCTGATCGGCGCGACCAAGGCGCTCGCCGTCGAACTGGCGACGCGCAACATCACCGTCAATTGCGTCGCGCCCGGCTTGATCGAAACCGGCATGCTCGACGACGTGCCGCTCGAACACGCACTAAGAACGGTGCCGATGAACCGCGTCGGCCAGCCTGCCGAAGTGGCGTCCGTGGTTAGCTTCCTGATGTCGGACGCGGCCTCGTACGTCACGCGCCAGGTGATCGGCGTCAACGGCGGGATGGTGTGATGAAACGCGTCGTCATTACCGGCATGGGCGGCGTCACGGCGTTCGGCGACCGCTGGGACGAAATCGAAGCGCGCTTGAAGAGCGGCGTGAACGCGGTGCGGCGCATGCCCGAATGGGATTATTTCGAGTCGCTGCATACGCGGCTCGCGTGCCCGTTGCCGGGCTTCACCACACCCGTGCATTATCCGCGCAAGAAAACCCGCTCGATGGGGCCGGTGTCGCTGTACGCGGTGCGCGCGAGCGAACTGGCGCTGGCCGACGCCGGTCTCGCCGAAGACGAGCGCATCAGAGACGGCCGCATGGGCGTGGCGTACGGTTCGTCGTCCGGATCGATCCAGCCGATTCGCGCGTTCGGCACGATGCTCGAAACCGGCTCGATGAGCGACGTCACGTCGAACAGCTACGTGCAGATGATGCCGCACACCGCGGCGGTCAACGTCAGCCTGTTCTGGGATCTGAAAGGGCGGATCATCCCGACCTCGTGTGCGTGCGCGTCGGGCAGCCAGGCGATCGGCTACGCGTTTGAGGCGATTCAGGCGGGCAAGCAGACGCTGATGCTGGCGGGCGGCGCGGAAGAATTGTCGGGCCCGGCGGTCGCCGTGTTCGATACGCTGTACGCGACCAGTACGCGCAACGACGAGCCGCATCTGACGCCGCGTCCGTTCGATGCCGCGCGCGACGGCCTCGTGATCGGCGAAGGCGCGGCTACGCTGGTGCTCGAAGAATACGAACACGCGATGGCGCGTGGCGCGCGGATTCACGCGGAGATCGTCGGCTTCGGCTGCAACTCGGACGGCGCGCACATGACGCAGCCGACCGCCGACACCATGGCGCTCGCCATGCAACTCGCGCTCAGCGATGCGCAACTAGCGCCGCAAGCGATCGCCTACGTGAACGCGCACGGCACCTCCACGGATCGCGGCGACATCGCCGAAAGCTATGCAACCGCGCGGGCCTTCGGCGAGCGCATGCCGATCAGTTCGCTGAAGAGCTATGTCGGCCATACGCTCGGCGCGTGCGGCGCGCTCGAAGCGTGGTGGACCATCGAGATGATGAAGCGCAACTGGTACGCGCCGACCTTGAATCTGACCGACGTCGATCCGGCTTGTGCGCCGCTCGACTATATCGTCGGCAGCGGACGCACGATCGACGCCGAACACGTGATGAGCAACAACTTCGCGTTCGGCGGCATCAATACGTCGCTGATTTTCAGGCGCATTCGATGAGCGTGGCGCTGCAACGCGTGGTCGTGACCGGCATGGGCATCGTGTCGTGTCTCGGCAATACGCTCGACGAAGTCTCCGCCGCGTTGCGCGCGGGGTGCTCGCGCATCGAGCGGATCGACGCGTGGCGCGAGCGCGGCTTTGCGAGCCAGGTGGCGGGCGTGGCGTCGGTGGTTGACGAGCCGCCGTTCGAGCGTAAGTTCGAACGTTTCATGGGCGATACGGCGCGCTTCGCGTGCCACGCGGCCCGCAAGGCGATCGACGACGCCGGGCTCGATCCGGCCGCGTTGCGCTCACCGCTGGCGGGCGCGGTGATCGGCTCGGGCGTCGGCTCGCTGGCGAGCTACGACGCGGCGCTCGCGATCGCCGCCGCGCGCGGCGCCGATAAAGTGCCGCCCTATGCGGTACCGCAGTCGATGAGCAGCACCGCTTCGGCGAATGTCGTGCAGTTGTTCGGGATCGAGGGCGCGAGCTATTCGCCGTCGTCCGCCTGTACGAGTTCGGCGCTCGCGATCGGCCAGGCCATGCAACTGATCCAGACCGGCCGCCAGCAGATCGTGCTGGCCGGCGGCAGCGAAGCGCTGCACGACAACATGACACTGCTGTTCGGCGCGATGGGCGCGCTGTCGCGCCGCTTCAACGACGCGCCGCAGCGTGCATCGCGTCCCTACGATACGGCGCGCGACGGCTTCGTGATCGCCTCGGGTGGCGGCGTGCTGCTGCTCGAATCGCTCGATCACGCGTTAGCGCGCGGCGCGCGCATTTACGCGGAGCTCACCGGTTTCGGCGACTGCACCGACGGCGCCGGCATGGTCACGCCGCACGCGGCCGGCATCGCGCGCGCGATGCGCGGCGCGGTGAAGGACGCAGGCAAGCGCCCTGATTACGTCAACACCCATGCGCCGTCCACGCCGCTTGGCGACGTCGAGGAACTGCATGCGTTGAGCGCGGTATTCGGCGGCGACGTGCCGCCGTTTTCTTCGATCAAAGGCCTGAGCGGTCATCCGCTGGGCGCGTGCGGCGCGCACGAGGCGATCTACACCCTGCTGATGATGCGCGACGGTTTCATCGCCGGGACAGCGGGTATCGAGACGCCGGATGCGAGCGTGGGTGAGATGCCGCTGGTGCGCGCGGCGCGCGACGCGCGCATCGACACGGCGATGTCGGTTTCATTCGGGTTCGGCGGCAGTTGCGCGAGCCTGATGTTCGACGCCTGGAAGGGCGTGTGAAGTCGCTATGAAGTCGCTATGAAGTCGCTACGAAGCGGCCACGAAGTGACCATGAAGTACCGTCAACTCTAAAGACAACAAGGGCAAGAACAATGAAAAAAAGTTTCGTACTGGTCGCGCTGGCGGCCGTGGTGCTGACGCAGGCGGGCTGCGCGACCCAAGTGAAGTCGCTGCCGCTCGAGGCGGCGGGCGCGCAGTCGACTGGCGGCGTCCCGGTGTATTTCGGTTCGCAGGCGCATCCGGCGGTAAGAAGCCAGTTGGGCGACGTGTCGTATTCGGTGCGGATCGCGCGCAAGGAGGCGGACGCCGACGAAGCGTGCCACCAGGCCCTCGCCGAAGCCGTGCAGAAACTGCGCAAAGCCGCGCAGGATCGCAACGCGAACGCGGTGATCGACGTGTCCACGCGCTTTCACAGCATCGAGACCGCTTCGCCGACCGACTTCACCTGCGGCGTGAGCGGCAGCGCCGCGGCGATCGCGGTGAAGGGGCAACTCGTCGTGCTCGAGAACAACTAAGGTGTCCGAGAGCGGCGCACGGCGCCGCTTATAACGTCTAGCCGGTCTTGATCGCCGCGACATTGACCAGCGTCTCGCGGCGCTTGCCGGGTTGCGGATGGGACAGGCCGATGCGTTCGAGCAGGCCGAAGTCTTTCGCGCGGCTCCACCAGAGATAGGGCAGCGAGACGTTGCGCGGGCCGAACCCGAAGCCGGCGCCGCGGATCATGTCGAGGTAGCCGTCCGCGCTTTTCTGCACCTGCATCGGGTGGCGGAACAGCAGGCGGATCACCCACGACTTGATGTACGCGTCGGTGGATTCGGCGAACAGCAGGATGCCGCCCGGTTTGAGCACGCGCCGAAACTCGGCGAGCGCGCGGTCCTGCTCGACGAGATGATGGAAGGTTTGATGGGAGAACACGATGTCGGCGCAGGCATCGGGCAGCGGCAGTTTCGCGCAGTCGGCGTGCAGCAGTTCGATATCGGCGACTCTATCGCGGCAGCCGTTGGCGGCCCCGGCGGCGAGCGCGAGCGACGGCTCGTGAAAATCGACGCCGACAATGCGGCGCGGCCTGAACGCATCGGCGAGCAGGCGGAACGAAATGCCTTGCCCGCAGCCCACGTCGACGATCACCGGCGCGCTGGGCAACGGCGTATCGATCAGGCGTTTGAGATCGTTGATGGCGACCCGCAGCACATGATGTTCCCAGGTATGGGTGCGCAGGAACCATACCCCGAATGCCGTTTCCGGCACGAACGGCACGCTGGATGTTTCGGATGGCGACACGCTGGCTTCCCCCGCAGATGTTGTTGTTTCTGCTGCGATGCGCGTCATTGTAATGGCAAGTAAGGCGGCGTAGTGCGCCGTCAAAAGCAGGCAAATGATCGAATGACCGAGGCAAACTTGAACAAGAATTCGTCTAAACGCATAACCGCTGACGTGGCGATTATCGGCGCCGGTCCGGCCGGCGCAGTCGCGGCGGCATTACTGCGCAAAGCGGGCCGCTCGGTGCTGGTGCTCGAACGCCAGCATTTCCCGCGCTTTTCGATCGGCGAGAGTTTGTTGCCGCAAAGCATGGCTTACCTCGAGGAGGCGGGCATGCTGCAAGCGGTGGTCGAGGCCGGTTTCCAGTACAAGAACGGCGCGCATTTCATCTACCGGGATCGATCGTCGGCGTTCGATTTCCGCGACAAGCATTCGGCGGGGTGGGGCACCACGTATCAGGTCGAGCGCGCGGTGTTCGACGATCTGCTGATTCGCTGCGCGGCGCAGCAGGGCGCCGATGTGCGCTTCGGCCACACGGTCCGCGCGATGCAGCCTGGCGAACCGGGCCGGCCGGACAAAAACCCGCTGCTCGACGTAATCGACGAAGCGCAGAACGCGTACGAAATCGAGGCGCGCTTCGTATTCGATGCGAGCGGTTTTGGCCGCGTGCTGCCGCGTTTGCTGAACCTCGAAGCGCCGACCGGAATGCCGACGCGCGCCGCGATTTTCACGCACGTGCGCGACGGCATTCCGGCGGGCGCGACCGATCGCAGCAAGATCTGCGTGGCCACGCATCCGGAGCGCCGCGACGTGTGGTTCTGGATGATTCCGCTGGCGGGCGGACGCTCGTCGGTGGGCTGTGTGGCTGAAGCGAGTTTTCTCGACGTGCCGGAAGTGGAGCGCGATGCGAAGCTGCGCGCTTTGATCCAGCAGGAACCCACGTTTGCCTCGTTGATCGGCAACGCGCCGTTTCTGATGCCGGTGCGCCATATCGGCGGTTACGCGGCGAACGTCGAGCGTTTGCACGGGCCGGGTTACGCGCTGCTGGGCAACGCGGGCGAGTTTCTCGATCCGGTGTTCTCTTCGGGTGTGACGATTGCGCTGCGCTCGGCGCATCTGGCTGTGCAGACGTTGAACCGGCAACTGGACGGCGAGCGGGTCGACTGGTCCGCTGCTTACGACGTGCCCTTGCGCAAGGGCATCGATACGTTCCGCGCGTTCGTCGAGCGCTGGTACACGGGCGAGTTGCAGGACATTATCTTCTATCCGGATCAGACGCCGTCGATCCGGCGGATGATCAGCGCGGTACTCGCCGGTTATGCGTGGGACGAGACGAATCCGTATGTCGCCGATCCGATCAGGCGGCTGAATGCGCTGCATGAGGTTTGCATGCAGCAGTGATCGAGCTGAACGGATAACCCAAAAAAACGGCGCTTCGATTGCGAAGCGCCGTTTTTTATCCGCTGCCTGAATCGAATCAAGCTCGGATCAAGCTCGGATCAAGCCGCGATCTTCGTCGCACGCGGCGCAGGCTGACGCCCGCCGTCGCGACGATGCACGCGCTTGCCCGCCGCATACGTTTCGTAGATCGCGCGATCGTCGCCGAGCAGCGCGAACGCGAACAGCAATTCTTCGAGCGACTCGGTGCGCGCGGCGCGACGTGCGAGCAGCGGCGTCGCTTGCGGATCGAGCACGACGAAGTCCGCTTCCGACTTCGGCTTCAACGTGCCGACCTTGTCCGCGAGATCGAGCGCCTCGGCCGCGCCGGCGGTGGCGAGATAGAACATGCGCGTGGCCGTCAGATGATGGCCGGTCAGACGCGCGACCTTGTGCGCTTCGTTCATCGTTTGCAGCATCGAGAACGAGGTGCCGCCGCCCACGTCGGTCGCGAGCCCGATCGGCATGCCGGCTTCATCGGCCTTGCCGAAATCGAACAGACCGCTGCCGAGGAACAGGTTCGAGGTCGGGCAGTGCGACGCAACCGTGCCGGTTTGCGCCATGCGCTTGCGGTCTTCCTCGTCGAGGTGGATGCAATGGCCGTACACCGCGCGGCGGCGCAGCAGGCCGTAGTGATCGTAGATGTCCAGATAGCTGCGGTGGCCGGGGAACAGATCGGCGACCCATTTCACTTCGTCGGTGTTTTCGGCGACGTGGCTCTGGATGAAGATGTCCGGATGCCTGGCCGCCAGCACGCTGCACGCTTCGAGTTGCGCTTCGGTGGAAGTCGGCGCGAAACGCGGCGTGAGCGCATACATCTGGCGTCCGCGGTTGTGCCAGCGGCCGATCAGCTCGGCGCTGTCGTCATAGCCCGATTGCGCGGTGTCGCGCAGAAACTCGGGGCAGTTGCGGTCCATCAGCACCTTGCCGGCCACCATGCGCAGATTGCGCGTCTCGCTTTCGGTGAAGAGCGCATCGGCCGAATCCTTATGCACCGTGCAATACACGAGCGCGGTGGTCGTGCCGCAAGCCAGCAATTCGTCGACGAAAAAGCTCGCCGTGTCGCGCGCGTAGGCCGGATCGCCGAAGCGGCGCTCGGTCGGGAACGTGTACGTATCGAGCCAAGGCAGCAGCCCCGGCGCCGGCGACGCGATCATGTCGGTCTGCGGATAGTGGATGTGCGTATCGATGAAGCCCGGCACGATCAGCTTGTCGCGCATGTCCTGCAGCTGGGTGCCGGGCGCGAGCTGCGCGGCGAGCGCCGCATAGGCACCCGCCGCGACCACATGGCCGTCTTCGACGATCAGCAGGCCGTCTTCGTCGAAGACCGCCGCATTGGACGATTGCGCGGGATCGCCGTTGAAGGTCAGCAGTTGTGCGCGGTAAGCCGATTGAGTCATGGAAAAACCGTCTCCGAATGTGAAAAGCTAAACAGCGCGGACGGCGGCCCGATCCAGGCTCTCCTGTCGCTTGCGAGCCCGTGCCGCCGCCGGCTGCCAAACATCGGCCCGTCAGTGCGGACCGCTTTGATGCCAGTGCGCGTCGAGCTTCGCGATCAGTTCGCTGCGTTGCTCGGGCGTGACGAACGACGCTTCGAAGCTGTTGCGGATGATCGTGTAGACCTCGGCATCGTTGAGCTTCAACGCGTCGATGGTGGCGAAATAGTTGGCGTTCACGTAGCCGCCGAAGTAGGCCGGGTCGTCGGAGTTCACCGTGACGGCGACGCCGCGATCGAGCAGGTCCTTCAGCGTGTGCCTGGTCATGTCGTCGAACACGCAGAGCTTCAGGTTCGACAGCGGACACACGGTCAGCGCGACGCGCGTGTCGGCGAGGCGCGTGACCAGCGCCGGATCTTCGATGCTGCGCACGCCGTGATCGACGCGGTCCACTTTCAGCAGATCGAGCGCTTCGTAGATATACGACGGCGGACCTTCCTCGCCCGCGTGCGCGACCAGCTTCAGACCGAGCGCGCGCGCCCTGGCGAACACGCGCTCGAACTTCGAAGGCGGATGGCCGCGCTCCGACGAATCCAGCCCGACGCCGATCAGGCGATGCTTGTACTGCTCGAAGAGCGGCAACGCTTCTTCGAACGTGGCGAGCGCGTCTTCCTCGGACAGGTGGCGCAGGAAACACAGAATCAGCTTGCTCGTCATGCCGCGCTGTTCGGCGTCGGCCAGTGCGCGTTCGATGCCCGCCACGACGGTTGCGATCGGCACACCGCGTTCGGTGTGCGTCTGCGGGTCGAAGAAGATTTCGCTGTGAATCACGTTATCGGCGAGGCATCGTTCGACATACGCCATCGTCATGTCGTAGAAGTCCTGCTCGTGCAGCAGCACGCTCGCGCCGGCGTAATAGATGTCGAGGAACGATTGCAGATCGGTGAACGCATAGGCTGCGCGCAATGCTTCGATCGAGTCGTAGGCGAGCTTCACACCGTTGCGTTCGGCGAGCGCGAAGATCAATTCGGGTTCGAGCGAGCCTTCGATATGGATATGCAACTCGGCCTTCGGTGCGCGCGCGGTTTTCTCGGCGAGTGACGCAGCGGTAGTGGTAGTGGTAGCGGTAGCGGTAGTGGTGTTCATGGGCCATTCTTCCAGGGTTCGTTGGAGTCGTTTGCGCCGGAATGCAATGAGCGTTGCGTGAGGCGGTCAGGTCATCGGGCTATCAGGCCGTCTGCGACGCATGATGCGTGCCCGCGTTCGCCTCGACGGCCTGCAACACTTGCGCAGCCGCGGAGATCGCGATGATTTCCGGCGACTTGTCGACGATGCCGTCCACGCCGAGCGGGCACTTCATCCGCGCGATCTGCGACGGATCGATGCCGCGCGCGGCGAGCCGATGCTCGAACTGCTTGCGCTTGCTGTGCGAACCAATCATGCCGAAGAACGCGAAGTCGCCGCGCCGCAAGATGCGTTCGGCCAACTCGAGATCGAGCGCATGGTTGTGCGTCATCACGATGAAGTACGTGTTCGGCGTGGCCTGGTCGATCGCTTCGTCGGGGGCGTCGTTCGGATCGATCTGCACGTTCGGCGCATGCAGCGTGTCCGCGGGCGGAAACTGCGCGTCGCGTTCATCGACCCAGCGCACGCGGCAGGGCAGCGTGGCGAGCACGCGAACCAGCGCCGCGCCCACGTGACCCGCGCCGAACAGCACGACCGCGAAGTCGCCTGGCGCGATGGTCTCGGTGAGCAGCGCGCCGCTGTCGTCGAAGCCGGCGCCGTCCCACAACAGGCAGTCGGCGGCATCGACGCCCGGCTCGGGGTCGGACAGCATCACCACATCCGGTGCGGGGCCGAATGATACGCTACGCACCGTCGAAAGACCCGCGGCCACGCGTTTCGCGAGCGACGTGATCCAGCCGAGGTCGCCGATGTCGAGGCGCTCGAACGCGAGAATCACCGCGCCGCCACAGCATTGACCGAGACTGGGCCCGAGCGCGAAGCGTTCGAGGCGGCGCATATGCGGCGAGCGCATGCCGTCGCGCAGCACCTGGCGAGCGGTCTCGATGGCTTTCCATTCGAGGTGTCCGCCGCCAATCGTGTGCTTGGCCGAATCGCGCGTGACGATCATCTTGGTGCCGGCTTCGCGGGGCGCCGAACCCTCGACGCGCGCGACCGTCACCAGCACGGCGGCGTCGCCGTGTGCGAGCAGTTGTTGCAGATCGGGTAGCCAGGCTTGCATCCGGCAGTTCTCCATGCGTGGCCGTGCGGGGTGTCCGTGCGGCCGGTTGAGTGTGGTCTGAAGCGTTCGTGCCGCGTCAGGCCTTCGCTTTGTCTGCTTTGCTAACGTGCTTGACGGCGTGCTTAAGCGGTTGTGTCGGTGATGACCGGTTCGGTTGCCGTTGCGGTTAGCGTGGGCGCTTGCAATGCGTCCAGCGCATCGAGAATCGCCTCAGGCGTGGCGGGTGCGCGCAGCGGCGGCGCATTGTCCGCGCCGGGCACCGCGGCCGCAACCGCGTCGCGAATCGCGAGGAACACCGAGAACGGCAGCAGCAACGGCGGCTCACCGACCGCCTTCGAGCGGAACACGGTCGGCTCGGCGTTCTGATTGCGATACAGCCGCACATGGAACGCGGCGGGCGTATCGCTCACAGCAGGAATCTTGTACGTCGACGGCGCGTGCGTCATCAGGCGGCCATCGCGATTCCACCACAGTTCTTCGGTGGTGAGCCAGCCCATGCCCTGAATGAAACCGCCTTCCACCTGGCCGATGTCGATCGCCGGATTGATCGACTGGCCGGCGTCGTGCAGCATGTCCGCGCGCACCAGTTTCCATTCGCCGGTCAACGTGTCGACCACGACTTCCGACACCGCCGCGCCATAGGCAAAGTAATAAAACGGGTGACCGGTCAGCGTTTTCGCGTCCCAATGCACTTTCGGCGTCGTGTAGAAACCATCGGACCACAGCTGCACGCGCGCCAGATACGCGGCGCCGACCAGTTGCTCGAACGGCATCGCCCCGCCGTTCACCGACACTTCGCCGTTGGCGAATTCCACGGCGTCCGCGGTGCCGCCGAGCTGCTTCGCGGCCAGTTCGGCGAGGCGTCCGCGAATCGTTCGGGCGGCAGCTTCAGCGGCTTTGCCGTTCAGGTCGCTGCCGGTCGAGGCGGCGGTCGCCGAGGTATTGGCGACCTTCGACGTATCGGTCGCCGTCACGCGCACGCGCGCGAGCGGCAAACCGAGTTCGCTCGCCACCACTTGCGCGACCTTTGTGTTGAGCCCCTGGCCCATCTCGGTGCCGCCGTGATTGACGAGCACCGAGCCGTCCTTGTACACATGCACCAGCGCGCCGGCCTGATTCAGAAACGGCACGTTGAACGAGATGCCGAACTTCACCGGCGAGAACGCGATGCCGCGTTTGAGCACCGGACTCTTCGCGTTGAAGGCGGCCAGCGCCGCGCGGCGTGCGCGGTAGTCGCTGGAGGCCAGCAGGTCATCGGTCAGCGGCGCGATGATGTTGTCTTCGACGCGTTGTCCGTACGGCGTCGTATCGCGTTCGCCGATACCGTAGTAATTGGCGAGCCGCACGTCGAGCGGATCGCATTTCAATTGACGCGCAATGCTGTCGAGCATCACTTCCATCACCAGCGCGCCTTGCGGACCGCCGAAACCGCGGAACGCGGTGTTCGATTGCGTATTGGTCTTGCAGCACAGCGCGACGATATCGACGTCAGACAGGTAGTACGCGTTGTCGAAGTGGCAGACGGCGCGCGTGGCCACCGCGCCGGACAGATCGGCGGAATAGCCCGCACGCAAAGCGATTTCGACGCGCGCGCCGAGAATGCGGCCGCTGTCGTCGAAGCCGGCTTCGTATTCGTAGACCGCGTCGTGCCGCTTGCCGGTGATCATGAAATCGTCGTCGCGGTCGGCGCGCAGTTTGACCGGACGGCGCAGCAGTTTCGCCGCCAGCGCGGCGACACATGCGAACAGCGCCGATTGCGATTCCTTGCCGCCGAAGCCGCCGCCCATGCGCCGGCATTCGCATACGACGTTGTGCGCCGGCCAGCCGAGCATATGCGCGACCACCTGCTGCATTTCGCTCGGATGCTGCGTCGAACTGTAGACGAGCATGCCGTCCATCTCTTTGGGCACCGCGTAGGCGACCTGGCCCTCGAGATAGAACTGCTCCTGACCGCCCACTTCGAACGTGCCGCTGATCTTATGCGGCGCGGCGGCGATTTTCGCGTCGGGCTCGCCGCGTTTCAGATGCAGTGGCGGCAGCACGAACTGTTTCGCGGCCTTCGCTTCGCCAGGCGTGAGGATCGCTTCGAGCGGCTCGTAGCGGATTACGTCGTCGCTCTTTGCGAGCGCGGCGGCGCGGCGTGCAAGGTCATGCGTTTCGGCGATCACCGCGAACACCGGCTGACCGAGATACAGCACTTCGTCGACGGCGAGAATCGGGTCGTCGTGCAGCACCGGGCCGCAGTTGTTCTCGCCGGGAATGTCCGCGGCGCTCAGCACGGCGATCACGCCCGGCGCGTTTCTCACCGCCTCCAGATCGATCGAGACGATCCGTGCGTGCGCATGGCGCGACAGCCCGAGCGCCGCGTGCAGCGTGCCTTGCAGTTCGGGGACGTCGTCGGTGTAGGTGGCCTCGCCGCTCACGTGCAGCGCGGCGGATTCATGCGGCAGCGGCGCGCCGACCGCCGTCTCGCGGTCATGAACGGCTGGGTGCTGTTCAACCCGCTTTTCCGCATGTTCGACGAAAGCATCGGTCCGGTTCATCACGACGGCTCCTTCGCGACGGTCGCGTCCGGTGCGCCGGCTTCGAACGCGAACGCATTCACGTCGAAGAGGGCGAGCGGCGCGTCGTCGCGCGTTTCGAGGTAGAAGCGCCACAGCAGGTTGCGCGCTACCTTCAGTCGATAGGCGCTCGAGGCGCGCATGTCGGTGAGCGGCTGGTAATCGGCGACGAGTGCGTTCATCGCTTGCCGCGCGGTGCTTTCGTCCCACGTCGCGCCGTTCAGCACGGCTTCGGTTTGCGCGGCCCGCCTGGGCGTGGCGGCCATACCGCCGAACGCGACGCGCGCTTGCCTGATCGCGCCGTTTTCGCCGATATGCAGCGCGAACGCGGCGCACACCGCGGAGATGTCCTGATCGTAGCGCTTCGACACCTTGTACGTGCGAAAGCGCAGATCGCGCGGCGGACGCGGCACGCGCAGCGCGGCGACGAATTCGCCGGCCGCGAGGGCGCTCTTCTGATAGCCGAGGTAGAACGCGTCGAGCGGCAGCGTGCGGGTTTTCGGGCCGTGCCGCAGCACGACTTCGGCGCCGAGCGCGAGCAGTGCGGGCATCGAATCGCCGATCGGCGAGCCGTTCGCGACATTGCCGCCGAGCGTGCCGGTATTGCGGATCGGCAGCGAGGCGAAGCGCGTCCACAGTTCGGCCATCTCCGGGTAGTCGACGGCGAGCGCCGCGTAGGCGTCTTCGAGCGTGACGGCGGCGCCGATCGTCAGCGTCTGCGCGTCGCGCTCGATCGTCTTCAATTCGGCGACGTTGCCGATATACAGCATGTCGCCGAGATCGCGGAACTGCTTGGTGACCCACAGGCCGACGTCGGTGCTGCCCGCCAGCAGGCGCGCGTGAGGATGCGCGGCGCGCAGCCTGGCGAACGCCTCGAGCGTGAGCGGCGCGCGGAAGGTGGGCGTGCCGAAGGCGGCGCCGCGCGTGTCGGGCGCGCTGTATTCGAAAGTGTCGCGGCGCTGGATTCCGCGCAGTTTTTCGACGACGGCTGCCCGGTCCAGCGCGACGCGCGGGTATTGCGAATAGTCGAACATCTTCTGCGCCGCCTCGACGATCGGCCGGTAGCCGGTGCAGCGGCACAGATTGCCGGATAAGGCGGCGTTGATTGCGTCGCGGGTGGGCAGGCCCGCGGCGGCCGGCTGGTTTTCGTACAGCGCCCACATCGACATCACGAAGCCGGGCGTGCAGAAGCCGCATTGCGAGCCGTGACAATCGACCATGGCCTGTTGCACGGGGTGAAGGGCGCCGTCGGCGGCGCGCAGGTCTTCGACGGTGAAGAGGGCTTTGCCGTCGAGTGTCGGCAGGAACTGGATGCACGCGTTGACCGCTTTCAGCGCGAGGCCGCCTTGCCCGTCGAGTTCGCCGACCACGACGGTGCAGGCGCCGCAGTCGCCTTCCGCACAGCCTTCCTTGGTGCCGGTGCAATGCAAATCCTCGCGCAGGTGCTGGAGCACGGTGCGCGACGCAGGCACGTCCGCGACTTCACGGACGGCCCCCTGATGGTAAAAACGGATGGTTTGCGTTGTCATGGCGAATCCGAAAGACATTGCGGACCGGGCGCGCGTTACGCATGGGGTCGTGCCAAAACCGGCCTCGCGCACGTAGATCGCCATCCATGTTCGAAGATATCACCACCTTGTCCCGAAAATATTTCCCATGTCGCATGAAGCTTATTCGGAAGCGGTCATGAGATAAGTACGATTCGTGCGAAGCCGGGAAGTTGCGTGAGGCGGGGACGGAGGCTGCACAGCCTTGCGGGGCGGGGCGCAGTAGGGGAAG